>NZ_BLWF01000001.1:600000-850082 GCF_013167955.1 Thermanaeromonas sp. C210 | reverse complement strand
AAGGGAGAAAAAGCCGTACCGCCGTCATGGGTATACAGCCGGTTTTTGGGGAAACTGCTTAAGAAAGAAGAGAAGGTCGAAGAAATATTTTACCGGCTGGTAGAGGAGCTAAGGGAGGAACTACCGGGTTTTGGAGAAGTAGCGGCCATAGACGGCAAAGCCTTGGCGAGCTTAAGTCGTGGGAGGAAGAAGGAAAAAGTGGGGGAGCTTAGACCTGACGGTCGGCGGGAACAAGATGCAGACTGGGGGTGTAAGGTTTACCGGGGTAAGAGGGAAGACGGCAGCCAGTGGGAAAAAGTAGTGAAATGGTTTGGATTTCGGCTGCACCTAATAGTAGATGCCCTATACGAACTGCCTCTAGGGTTTAAAGTTACCAAGGCGTCGGCGAGCGAAGTAAAAGAGGCGCCCAAGCTTCTGGAGAGGGTAAAAGAGAAGGCACCGGGGACCTTTGAAAGGATTAAATATCTTACAGCAGACAAGGCCTACGACTCCACAGAACTAATCATCGAGCTATGGGAAGAGTATCAAATAAAGCCGGTCATAGACATAAGGAACCAATGGAAAGACGGGGAAGAAACTAAACTAATAGCGGGGCAGGAGAGCGTAGTATACGACTATAAGGGGAAAGTATACTGTTACTGTCCGGAGACGGGGATAAAGAGGGAGATGGCCTATGGAGGATTTGAGAAGGACCGGGAAACATTAAAATACCGCTGTCCGGCCAGGCATTATGGGTTAAGATGCAAGGGAATAGATAAATGTCCGGTTAAGAGCAGTATTCGGATACCCCTTAAGGAAGACCGGAGGGTGTTCACGCCGCTAGCACGTTCCAGCTACCGCTGGGAGGAACTTTACAAGAAGCGTACAGCGGTGGAGCGAGTAAACAGCCGATTAGACCAGAGTTTTGGTTTTGAGCAACACTTTATTCGAGGATTAAAGAAGATGAGTTTAACATGCGCTCTAGCGTTAGCGGTGATGCTGGCCATGGCGCTAGGGAGGATACGAGAAAAGAAAGGAGAAAACCTACGCAGTTTAGTAAAGGCAGCCTAAATTAAGTGGTAGATACTACCATAAAGGGTGGTAGAAGAAGTAATATACCCTTTTTGGGGTTATTTTACCAACGCTTGCCATCTCCTTAAGGCTTTTTATATTCCTGAGGCGCCTACCCTATTAATTATAGGGTTGCTTCTGTAAGATTATGTCAAGGCCTTCTAAAAAATCGGCCACAACGCAGATGCCTCTTTAATACTCAAGCTTGACAAACCAAACAATAGAGACCGTGAAGCTGTTAATATTGTCTCGTATTGTAAGACGCTGTACTTTTCTTGGTTAACCGTCCATGCCTGGACGACACAACCAATCTACCCTATGCCTTTGAGCACAGCCAATTGTCGCCCCTTGTTCTTAAGGACTTGGGAACAGCACGGGTCGCAACGTATACCTACCTCATGCTCCTCGAGATCCAGGGCATGTCCCCGTTGCGAATTCGCCTCACCTCCTGCTTCAGGCCTTCGGGCTCAGTAATGGTATTAGGCGTAAATCTCTTGAGCTTGGAGGTTTGGATAAAGGTCTCGATTTCAGATTCTTTAGGAAGGCCAAAATGGCCTTTCCCAATCCCGTGCAGTAAAGGGGTGAACGCCTGCCGTTCATGGAGGTAATCTTATCCACATATATACTTCATTTAGGTCCCGGAGCCCCAGGTACACCGGGTGCCCGGTCTCCTTTTGCAACGCCTCCGGGCACATTATGTTGCATAATACACAACTATGTTGCTTGACCATAGTAATGATTCAACATAACTCCAAGAATTCCTTCTTATTGCTGGATAAATTTTTGGGGTTAAGGTCTTGTGTGTAAATCTCTAAGACCTGCAAAGGTTTTCCTACTATTCTGCCTTCCGCTTTCTTTTTACGAAAGCCTACTAAAATATATCCTGACTTTATCAGTTACAACTCGTTTTGGAAACAGGGACCCGCATAAAATCTAGGTTTGCGGGCTCAAAGCCGGTCAGAAAGCGAAAAGTGTAGTGGCAACATTAGCGGTAATAATGGTTATATAGCTAGACAATAGGTGTAAATAGTGGTATCATAAAAACATGTTCATCAAGATAACTAAATCTAGGGACCACCAGTACGTTCAGTTGGTTCGGTCTTACCGGGAAAACGGTGTTGTCAAACACAAGGTCCTTTTAAATCTCGGCCGCCTGGATGAGATTGAAAACAACCCCAGCTTTCAAAGATTGGGAAAGCGCCTTTTAGAATTGTCCAAGGCCAGGGAGGTGACCAGTTTAGCGAACTTCTCTGAGGCGCAGATCAAGAACTGGGGTTATGTGGTCTACCGGAAGATCTGGAACCAATTTGAACTACCCGAACTGCTGAAAGAGATTAGTGCCAAACACAAGGTCCAATTCAGCTTAAGTGACGCGAGTTTTCTGATGGTCGTCCAGCACCTCCTTGAGCCCAGGAGCAAACTGGGCACCTACAACCACCAGCAACGTTATGCCAGTTTGCCCGACGTGGCTTTGAACCACCTCTATCGCTCCCTGGATTTACTCAGTGAGCACAAAGAATTGCTGGAAGAAGAGATGTTCCGGAAGAACCGCCACCTTTTCAACATGAAAGTAGATGTGGTATTTTACGACGTAACGACCTTTTCCTTTGCCAGCGTCAAAGCCGATACTTTACGAGATTTTGGCTTCAGTAAAGACGGCAAGTACAACGAAGTCCAGGTGGTACTGGGTTTACTTATTGATTGCGAAGGTCGGCCCATAGGCTATGAGCTTTTCCCCGGCAATACCTTTGACGGTAAAACCCTGGAAGCAGCCTTAGAAAAGCTGGAAAAACGTTTTGGCCTGCGCCGGGTAATTATCGTGGCGGACCGGGGGATTAACAGCAAGCTCAATTTAAAGCGCATAGTAGAACGTAACTACAGCTACATTTTTGCCGCCCGCATTAAGAAGATGAAGAAAGAGATTACCGATATGATCCTGGACGAAGACGGCTATCAGGAGATCAAGGACGACGAAGAAGGAGAAGTCCTTCGCTACAAGGTTATCGAATACATAAACGAGTTCACCGCTGAAGGAGAAAAATACCAATTACCCGAAAAACTGATCGTCACCTACTCCAGCCGGCGGGCGGAGAAAGACCGGTCCGACCGGGAAAGGTTAATCGAGAAGGCCCAAAGCCTTTTAGAAAGCAAGGCTAAAATCCGGGCCAGCAATAAACGCGGCGGCAAGAAATACCTCAAAGAAGTAGATTGTACCGGCACCTGGGTGCTGGACGAAGAAGCAATTAACTGGGACCAACAATTTGACGGCTACTACGGCATCCAGACCAACGAGAAAGAGATGAGCGCCAAAGACATTCTGGATGCTTACCACAACCTGTGGCGGATTGAAGAATCCTTCCGCGTCATGAAAAGCACCCTGGAAGTACGACCGGTTTTCCATTGGACCGAAAGGCGGATTAAGGGGCACTTTGTAATCTGTTTCCTGGCCTTTCTTCTCGAACGCACCCTGGAATCCAAGCTCCGGCAAGCTGGAGAAAACGCCTCGCCGGTAGAGATCCGGGAAGCGTTAAACTCCCTCAACTTTGCCGAGGTGGAAATCGAAGGAGAAACCTTCTTTATTAAGACCAAGGGTACAGAGTTAAGCAAAAAGATCCTGCGCCTGATGCGAATCGCTCCCCCTGCCAATATCACTCGTGTAGAAGAGTTTGCTTCTCGCTGGCAGGGCCAGGCGTAGTGGCAAAATGCACGCCTTGGTTTCTATCTTCCTAGATTTTATGCGGCTTCTAGATTCTCATCTGATAAAGTCAGGATGTAGATATTAGATATTCTTCGACAGTTTCCTTCCAACATTCAGGAACATTTTTACGCAGTCTAACTATTTTTTTAGTCATAAAAACAAAACCCCCCATACTTTCTTATTCGGCTGTACGGGAGGCCTGAGACGTTGTTTTAATATAGTCTCGAAAGGTTAGGTTAGGCAAGGCATTCAAGCTTAACAAGACATAGCCTTTTTATTTTACCGCTGCAGTTTTTGGCCTGCCTGCTAACCTACTGTTTTCAACTGGTGCGAGAGGCGGGACTCGAACCCGCACGGACCAAACGGTCCACGAGATTTTAAGTCTCGGGCGTCTGCCTGTTCCGCCACTCTCGCGCAAATCATTGCGTAAGGCAATTATAACATATTTTCGAGGACTTCTTCAACACCGATTCCGGGTTTCAGCTTCCGGGATTAAGGACGTAGAAGGTGGCGCTAGCCGTGGCAACTACGCGCGTTCCCACCATCATAACCGCTTCCGCATGGATGATGTGGTTGCCCGGGTGGATTACTTTACCGCGGCAAATTACCTCTTCGCCTTCTTTAACCGGCTTTATGTAGTGGAGATCCAGATTAGTCGTAGTATAAACCTTGGCCGAGGAGCGAACTGCCGCACCCATAGTAGTATCCGCCAGGGCTGCGAATACGCCGCCGTGGAGATAATTCCACGGATTAAGGTGTTTACGGGCCACTTTAAGCCTGGTTTCCGCTTGTCCCGGCTCTATACGTACAAATTCAATGTCCAGCAGCTCTATAAAGGGATTGGTCCGGGGAAAACCGGCCGCGCTGCCGTCCATAATCGGGAACACCCCCCAAATATAAATAGGAGACCATCTCCTTATCTGAAATGGTCCCCCCTTAAGTACTGGAGGCGCGGGCCGGATTTGAACCGGCGAATAGCGGTTTTGCAGACCGCGGCGTTAGCCCCTTCGCCACCGCGCCTCATTCAAAAAACCCCAATATAAAAAATGGAGCGGAAGACGGGATTTGAACCCGCGGCCCTCGCCTTGGCAAGGCGATGCTCTACCACTGAGCTACTTCCGCACAACCCTTGCACGAAGGATTATAGCATAGAGCCCTTACCTCCGTCAAGGTCTTTTTCCGGCAGTGTTGTAGATAGGCCAGAGTTTCGTTCCCAGTACTTTGAGAGGGTCAAACAGGTATTGCAAAGGGTGGGTATCCCAGGGATATTATCAAAGTGGTCATCAAAAACCCCGAAAGGAGGGACACCCACCCAATGACATTATACCAACAACTTAAAGCTTCTGGAAACCCTCAGGCACCAGTTCAGCTTATTATCTCCCTGTTGAATAATCATTCCCCTAGAGAGGTTGCTGCTATCCTTGGGGTCTCCGTCCGTTGGGTGTATACGCTCCTCCACCGTTATAGAAACTCAGGGCACGATCTTAGCGCTTGTATCCTCAAAAGAGGCCCCAAAAACCCCATGCCTAACCGTACACCCTCTCATATCGAAAAATTGGTAGTGGAAATGGCTAAGGCCACTAACTTCGGCCCTAAACGCCTGGCCGTCGCTTTAGCTACCTCCTGCCATATCTACCTGTCCCCCTACACTATCCGTAATATCCTACGCCGTGCCCGCGTTAACTGCCGTAAAGTTAAATCTTTTAACGGTCAAAAACGTTATTTCGTAGACCTCTCTGCTTCAAACCTTTACAGTTTTGGCAAATCGATACTAAATACATAGCCGACCAGCATGCCTTGCCTCTAAAGGCTTATGCCGCTATTCTGCGTAATAAGTTGCCTAAATACCAGTTTACCGCTATCGATATAAAAACCCGGTTAAGGTTCATTGCCTATGCTACCGAGCTCACCTTCAACAATGGCCTGACCTTCTTACTCCTCCTGGCCTATTGGCTACGAGCCTTCGGTGTATTTCACCACCTCTTCTTCCAGACCGACAATGGTGGGGAATTCGGTGGACCAGCTACCTCTAGAAAACGTACCCTTATGCAAAACTTTATCTTTAATCATCTAGACGTCTCTTTGCTTAATATCCCACCAGGACAAAAGCAGTTCAATACTTTCGTCGAGCGCTCTCACCGTACTGATGACGAAGAATTCTATGCCATTAACCTGGCCAAAGTGACTTCCAGGGCTTCCTTCTTTAAAATGGCCCAGGACTGGACCCTCTATTTCAATTATCAACGCCCTCACTTCGGAAAAGGCATGAAGGGCCAAACGCCAGCCCAAGCCCTCCATGCCTCCCGTATGGCCATAAACCCGGCCGTCGGTGCTATGCCCGTACTCCTCTTAGATCAGGTCTCGCTATATCTCGACTGCTTATGGAATATCTCTACTATCCCCTGGGATAACTCCCCCAGAAATTTAATGCTTGTGAACGAAACTATGGCACATTACCATTTGCCCTTGCTGAACCAGGGGGGCCAGCACCTCGGCCTCTATCCTCCCGCCGGCCACTACAACACCAGGTTTCGGACTATTAGTTCTGCAGCCAAGCGATCCAGGTCTTCCGGACGGCTGCGGGCGTTGGCGGTTATGAAATCAATATTTTTCCCTTCGCTATAACCCATTCGGGCCAGGCCTTCCCGCATACCCAATAGTTTTTCTACGCGGGCGTCGTTCATCAAGAGCACACCTACCAGGGGGGTCGTCCGTCATGGGAAAAGCGCGGAGCAAAAAGAAAATGGTAATTATGACTAAGGGGATTATACAGAGTTTTGCATATTTCCTCAAGGCCTCTCCCCTTTCTTAATTGCGAAATACGGGTTCCGCCCCCCTTTGACCCCTTTCAGACGGGCTTTGGGCCGGCCAACACAGCTTCTACTTCGGCCTCCACACTGGGGTGTGTCAGGGCAAAGACCAGATCGCCGGCCTTGATGCACGTATTTCCGCCGGGGACGATGGCCGTATCTCCCCGCACAATGGTTACCAGAATACATTCGTTGGGAAGCTTTAGATCCCTCACCCGCAAGTTGACCGCGGGAGCCTCGGGGCTTATCTTGACCTGGATCATCTTTAGATCCTTGATACCCTGCATCCACAGGGTGGTGGTCTGCTGCATGTCCACCGTTCCCTGGATCAGGCCCAGAATTAAGGAGGTCGGACCGATTACCTGATTCACACCCAGCCAGCTGAAAAGCTTCTCGTTTCCCGGATTGTTAACCAAGGCCAGGGTACGCTTGGCCTTAAATCTCCTTTCGGCCTGCTGGCAAATAATGAGATTATCCTGGTCATCGTCCGTTACGGCTACTACGATATCCACTTCTTCGGCGCCGGCCGCCTTCATTACATGGGGATCCGTGCCGTCACCGATTACCACCGGAACCTCCAATTCCCGCCTTAATCTTTCTCCCCTGCTCCGCTGGTACTCGATAAGGACCACCTGGTAGCCCAGTTGACGACATTGTTTGGCCAGCTGGGCCCCTACTTTGCCACCGCCTACAATGATAATCTTCATCCCTCAACCCCGTTTCCAAGAGATGCTCTATACTATTACTTCGCCGTGAGCTCCCCAATCTCCTCCCGCTTTACTCCTGCGCGGCAGGTCACCCGCCCCCGGTCACGGACGTCAAGGGCCTTAAAATCTTCCTCCCCGGAAAATGGTTAGCAACAGCCAGCTAAAAAGGACCACCGCTATCACCGAACCTATTTCCAATACCGGCAGGCGAAAGAAAAAGCGGCTGCCCGTCAACGGAAGGGCCCCCAGCCCCGCGCTGATGATCAAACCGGCCATAATAATGCTAAAGGCCAAGAGGATTAAACTCAGGCTCAGCTTGTTGACGGCGGCTTCCAGGTGCCGGAAGAAAGACCGCAAATCCTGGTGCTCTAGCTTGATGGTCAAGTCGCCCCGGCTCAGGCGGGAAAGGATCCTCTGCACCTGGACCGGAAGCTCATAGGCAAGGTCCAGGTAAGCCCCCAGGTTCTCCTCCACCGCCCGCCACACTTCCCGCGGCCGGTACTGGCGGCGGACCAGCTCCCAAACGTAAGGGGTAGAAAGCTGGATAAAGCTTAAATGCGGGTCTAAGGTGGTTATGAGGCCCTCCAAGGAGAGGAGGGTCTTGACCAGGAGGGTAAATTCGCCCGGCATACGGATACGAAACCGAAAGGCCACGTCAATGAGTTCGTCTATGGCCGACCCCAGTTTGATATCCTTCAGCGGTACCGCCAAATACTTCTGGCGCAGCTTATCAATTTCCCGGCGCAAGGCCTTCATATCCAGGTCGGAGGGGACGGTCCCCAGGTTGACCATACCGCGTATAACATCCCGGCTGCGGCGTCTTACCAACCCCAAGACCAGGCGGATTATCTCCCGCCGGTGTTCATCGGAGAGAGTACCTACCAGGCCGAAGTCCATGAAGACGATCCTTTCTCCCGGAAGGACCGCCAGGTTGCCCGGATGGGGGTCCCCGTGAAAGAAGCCTTCCACCAGCACCTGGCGGTAAAAGGCCCGCAATAGATTGTCGGCTATTCTCCGGGGGTCATAGCCCCGGCGGGCAAGCTCCTCCAACTCGTTGACCTTAACCGCTTCCACAAATTCCATGGTCAAAACCCGGCCCGTGGTGTACTCCCAGTAGACGCGGGGTATATACACCCCTTCTTCACCCCGCAGGGCCTGCCGCAGCCGGTCGGCATTACGCCCTTCGGCCGTATAATCCAGCTCCTGCTTTAACGCCCTGCTGAATTCCTCGGCCATGGCGACGAAATCATAAATCTGGCCGTAAACGCTGTGCCTTTGGGCCACCTGGGCCACGTAGTGGAGGATTTCCAGATCCGTATGAATAAGCCGCGCCACTTCGGGACGCTGAACCTTTACTATCACCCTTTGACCTCCGGCCAGGGAGGCCAGGTGGACCTGCCCGAGGGAGGCCGCCGCCAAAGGCTCGGGATCGAAAGAAGCAAAAATCTCCTCCCAGCCTTCCCCCAGCTCATCCCTGAGGATCTCATATACCCTTTCGGTAGCGAAGGGGGCTACCCTATCCTGCAGCCGGCTCAGTTCCTGCACGATATCCCTGGGGATTATGTCAGGGCGGGTGCTCAAGAATTGGCCGAGCTTCACAAAAGTAGGCCCCAGCTCTTCCAACGCCAGGCGTAACCTCTCTCCGCGGGATAGCTGGGCCTTCTCGCCCCCGGTACCCCGGTTAAGAAGACCGCTAAAGCCTAGCTGGTCGATGAAATAACCAAAGCCGTGCTTGGCCAGGGTATTAGCTATTTTCCGCAGCCTCTGAATGTGTGCATAGCGGGGCCTCAGCACCACAGAAGCTTCTCCTCCGCAGACCTTCTGGAAACAACCTTTCAGGTTTATTCTCCCACTTACAGGAACACTTTAACTTAGCAAATTAACTTAGCAAAGCGGCTGCCAGGGCCACCAGGAAGATGCCGTCAAAAACACCTGCACCCCCTATGCTCACCACCTGAGCCTTAAGCCTCCGAATGGCCCCCAGGTTTAAGATGTCGGCTCCCAGCAGGGTACCCAGGGCTCCCGCTACGTAGGCCACCGGGGGCGCATTGTAGGGCGCAATCAAGATGGCCGCCAGGGCGGCCACCACAGGCGGAATAAAGGTGGGCAGCGTAATACCCGCTCCCGGGACTACCCGGGCCATGGCTTTAGTAACTGCGGTCACGATTAGCGCGGCCAGGCAGGTGGCACCGAAAGGCGCCCGGGTGCTCAAAAGGTATAAGGAAAAGAGTACCGGTATTACTGCTCCCCCTACGTTAATACAAACCACCTGGTAATTTAACTGGGGAGGGTAATAAAAGAAAAAGGGATGCCATAAGGGCGAATGGTCGTATATCCGCTGGCGGTAAACGGGAATGTTAATCAGGCTCCCGGCAAGGGAAGCAAGGAGCAACAGCAGCGCTCCCAGGGGGGATAAACCCAGCTTGGCAAAGGAAAACACCGCCAGGTTCAAGAAAAACGACAGGAGCAGTAAAGGTATTATCACAAAAAGAAAGATCAGGGGCCACAGCAACGGAAACACCGTATTCCCTCTCCTTACCCCTACGATCTCCTAGGCTCGCGAATTCTTACCCCCTGGAGCAGCACGTCGCGGGTCAAATTGTACAGGGCATCTAAAAGGGCCACCTGAAAACTCCCCGGTCCGCCAGCAGCCTCCGCTGCCTTTTCCGCCGCCAGGCCGTAATAGGCCAGGGCTGCCGCGCTGGCTTCAACACCATCAGTCTCCACGGCCCGGAAGGCGGCGATAACCGAAGTAGCCGAGCATCCGGTGCCGGTGACCCGAGTCAACATAGGATGGCCGTTGTCCACCGCCAGTAGCCGGGTCCCATCACTAACATAGTCAGTGGCTCCGGTAGTCACCACCACCGTCTCCAGCTTCCGGGCAATCTCCCTCGTCAACTCTGCTAAATCATCAGAAGGGGAATCTCCCGCATCCACCCCCCTGGTCCGCCCCCCCAATCCCGCTACACAGGCTATTTCCGAGGCGTTGCCCCGCAGGACATCGATGGGTACCTCCTCAATTATCCTGTGCGCCACCGACGTGCGGAAGGGAGTGGCTCCTGCGCCTACTGGATCGAAAATCACCGGTATCCCAGCCTCTTTGGCCGCCTTCCCTGCCAGCATCATGGCCTCTACCACCTCTTGCGTCAGGGTGCCCATGTTCAAAACCACCCCTTGGGCCAGTCTGGCCATATCCGCTACTTCTTCCGGAGCATAGGCCATGACCGGTGAGGCGCCCACGGCCAGGGTAACGTTGGCCGTAACATTAGTAACCACCAGATTGGTAATATGGTGGATCAGGGGCCGCCGCTCCCGCACCCTCTCAATACAAGCGGCAACTTTTGCTCCCCACTCCATACTCTCCGTCCTTTCTACCCTGGAAATGTTCTTTTGGGCGTTCTCATCCTTTCGGCGGTACCGCTTACCACAGCTAAGTCTTCGGTTCCCGGACACCTCCCTTCCAAGGGGTATTTTATCATACTTTGAGCCTCCCTTTTTAAAGAAGGTGATATAATATGGTTATAATTCACTTAAAGCTCACGCTGAAGGGAAGAGGCAAAGCATGGAAGAAAGCCAACAACTTGCATCCAGCCGCAGCTATGCCCTGCTAGTATGCACCCTGGCCTCTTTTTTGACACCTTTTATGGGCAGTTCTATTAATCTGGCCATCCCCGCCATCGGCGCAGAATTCCACGCCGAAGCTCTTAGCCTCAATTGGGTAGTCTCGGCTTTCCTTTTGACTTCGGCCGCCTTTCTTCTACCCCTGGGGCGCCTAGCTGACCTTTACGGCCGCAGGAAAATGTTCCTGGGGGGTCTGGCGGGGTACACTCTTTTCTCCTTCCTGTCGACCCTGGCACCATCCCTTCCCTTTTTAATCGTTGCGCGGGCCCTGCACGGAATAAGCTGTGCCATGATTTTCAGCACGGCCGTGGCCATCCTTATTTCGACCTTCCCGGCCCACTCGCGGGGTCGGGTGCTGGGCATAAATGCGGCGGCGGTATACGCCGGCCTGTCTGCAGGACCCTTTTTAGGAGGCATAATCACCCACTACCTGGGATGGCGTTTCCTGTTCGGTATAAATGCTCTAGTGGGCTTGGTCACCCTGGTCATCGCCTGGGCAAAGCTTCGGGGAGAATGGGTAGGAGCCCACGGCGAAAAATTCGATTGGGCCGGTTCCCTTTTATCGGTGCTGAGCCTGGCCGCAGTAATTTACGGGGCCTCTACCTTTTCCCTGGGAGCCTTGTCTAGGTGGCTTTTTTTCGTAGGCCTGGGGGGAATCCTCCTCTTCGTCTGGCAGGAAGCAAGGGCTCCCTTCCCCTTATTGAACGTCCGCCTCTTCAGGGGCAATCCGGCCTTTACCTTCTCCAACCTGGCCGCCCTGATCAATTACAGTGCCACCTATGCCGTAGGCTACCTCCTTTCCCTATACCTCCAGGTGGCGAAGGGCCTAGACTCCCAAACCGCCGGGCTAATTCTGTTAGTCCAGCCGGTGGTTCAAGTACTGCTTTCTCCTGTAGCAGGCCAGCTCTCCGACCGGGTCGAACCCCGCATTGTGGCCTCGGCAGGCATGGGCCTTACATCCTTGGGCCTTTTGGTTTTATCCACCTTACGCTTACAATCTCCGATTCCTCTAATCGTGGCCAATCTCCTGCTTCTGGGGTTCGGCTTTGCCCTCTTTTCCTCCCCCAACACCAATGCCGTCATGAGCTCGGCACCTAGAGCCTACTACGGCGTAGCCTCTTCCATCCTGGGTACCATGCGTCTCCTGGGGCAGGCCTTCAGTATGGCCATCGTTACCATCATGTTTAACCTCTACTTCCGCGGTATCCAGATCGCCCCCCAGCACGCCGACCTCCTGGTCAAAAGCATGAACCTGTCTTTTATCGCCTTCACCGTCTTCTCCGTAGGGGGAATTTTCGCCTCCCTGGCCCGGGGACAAATCCACCACTAGTTTCCTAAAATAAAAAATAAAAAAGGGGTTTCAGCTAACCTGAAACCCCTTTACGGTTCTTATGGTGCCCCAGGGCGGAATCGAACCGCCGACACGTGGATTTTCAGTCCACTGCTCTACCAACTGAGCTACCGGGGCAAAATGGCGGAGCCGACGGGATTCGAACCCGCGATCTTCGGCGTGACAGGCCGACATGTTAAACCGCTACACTACGGCTCCGCGCCTGGTGGGCGATGGTAGATTTGAACTACCGACCCCTTGCTTGTAAGGCAAGTGCTCTCCCCCTGAGCTAATCGCCCGCAGCTAGCGCTGCGTAAATTATTATAGCACGGGTCACCGTCCGAGTCAACGGCCGCGATCACTCACTTAAAATATAACCGAAGGGGGAACGGCTCACTCACGGCGAAATCTTACCGAGGGGATGTGTATTGAGGATGTCATTAAATAGTCGCCGTGAGTATTTAAACAACATGCACCAGCGTTACTCTCAGGCCGCTTCCCGAACCGAAAAATCCCAGATTATCGACGAGGTAGTCAAGATGCTCGGCTATAACCGTAAGTATGCTATCTATGTCTTAAATAATCCTATTCCTGCCAAAAAGCCAGCTAAAAAGCGTTCTAAACCATTAAAGTATTTGGAGGCACTCCCGGCCATCCAGCTCGTTTGGGAGGCCCTGGATTATCCTTGTGCCGAACGCCTCCATCCAGTACTCCTTTCTACGGCTGAGCTCCTGGCCAGCCACGGAGAGCTCCTCCTCACTCCTCAGATACGGGAACAGCTGGCTCGAATTAGCCGCCCTACTTTGGCTAGAAGAATAGCTAAATGGCGCTCTCCTAAGCCTAAACGTACCCTGCCCCACCCAAAACCCGGCTCCAGGCTTCGTAGCAAGGTGCCAATTGAATGTTATGCTTGGAATGAAAACCGCCCCGGTGCCCTGGAAGTCGACCTGGTGGAGCATCATGGCGGTTCTTCCCTGGGCCATTTCGCCTACACCATCACCGTCGTCGACGTGGTGACGGGTTACAGTCCCGCAGAGCCATCCTTGGCCGCAGCCAGGCCGCCGTCTTTCGCGAGCTGAAGGCTATCCTTAACGAATGGCCGCTTAAACCTTGGGGCATCCATACCGATAACGGTAGTGAGTTCTTAAATGACCAACTCCTCCGTTTTTGCCAGCAAAATGACCTTACATTTACGCGAAGCCAACCCTACCGCAAAAATGATAATGCCCATGTTGAACAGAAAAATCGCCAGTTCGTGCGGCATATCGTCGGCTATGAACGCTATGACACCCCTAACGCCGTTACTTGGCTTAATCAGGTCTACGCCTACTTGGATATCTATGTTAACCTTTTCTTACCAATGCGTAAAGTAGTTGCTAAGAAACGTCAAGGTGCCTATGTGCGCAAAACCTATGATACGGCTCGAACCCCTTTGCAGCGTTTAATAGACGCCGGGATACTAGACCCTCATACTAACGCTAAATTCCAGCGCCAACTCCAGGCTATTAATCCCCTTGTACTTCACCGCCAACTGGAGGAATTGCTCGCTAAAGGTTATACTGAGCCTTCTCAACAAAAGCAAGCCGTCCATTAAAACAATGACCCATATACAGCATACCCTCTAAAGCTAAAGGGAGATGATGGAACATAGTACCCCCTTCTACTATCGCTCTTTAGGTTAGGTCTTTATTTGAGTGAGCCTTCTCCCTTCGGTAAGGTTTTTATGTGAGTTGACACGCGGCCCGAAGGATTTTATGCCTCAGGCGGCCGTATGGGTGAGGCCTCTTACAATCCGGAGGCCCGAACTGTTCCTCAGCAGCTCCCAGCAAGAGCTGCCGCCCTCCCGCTGCACCAAAAGGTCCACGGTTCCCGAACCCACCTGCAGATTCTTTACCCGCATGTAGGATATGCTTTCCGGAAGGACCGGATCCAGGAATACCTCCCCCCCAGCTACCCTGGGGAACAGGCCGAGAATAGCCTGGAGGAGGAGGAAGACCGTGCCCGCCGCCCAGGCCTGGGGCGAGCAGGCAGCAGGATAGGGTACGGGGCGACCCTCTTCCCGGGCAAACCCACAAAACAGCTCGGGTAGGCGATAATTAAAGTACCTGGCCGCCTGGAACAAACCTTCGATCACCCGGTTGGCTTCTTGCCGGAAACCATAGCGCACCAGCCCCATCACGATCAGAGAATTGTCGTGGGGCCAAACAGAGCCGTTGTGGTAGCTGATGGGATTGTAGGCCCGGGCTTTACTGCTCATGGTACGGATCCCGTATCCCGAAAACATGTCCGGGGCCAGCAGCCTTCTCACCACTTGTTGGGCCGACTGCTTGTCCAGTAAACCGGACCACAGACAGTGTCCCCCGTTGGAGGCAACCGTCTCCACCTGGCGTTTATTCTTATCTAAAGCCAGGGCGATGAACCCGTCCCCCTCCATCCAGAAGGCCTGCAAGAAATTTTGCTTTAAACTACCGGCACTCTGCCGCAGTTCTGCTGCCTTACCATAATACCCCATCCTATCCAATATGGCTGCCCATTTTACCTTGGCATCGTATATATATCCCTGAACCTCGGCCAGGGCAATGGGCGCCTCGGCCAGGGCACCCGATTTGTGGACGATGGAATCGCCCGAGTCCTTCCACCCCTGGTTCTCGATGCCCGCCGGGGACTCCTTCAAGTACTCAACGAAACCATCCCCGTCGCGGTCCCCGTATTGATCGATCCAGCCCAGGGCGTAATCAACTGCCGGGAGATACTCGCGAAGAAAAGCCTCATCTCCCGTCCAGTGATAATACTCCGACAGCAAGACCAGAAAAAGGGGAGTGGCGTCCACAGTCCCATAATACGGGGTGTGGGGTATCCGCTTGATATTGGCCAGTTCTCCCCTCCGGATCTCGTGGGGAATCTTACCCGGCTGCTCATCGCGCCAAGGATCCACCTTTTGCCCCTGATACCTGGCCAGAGTCCGGATGATGGCCCGGGCTATAGACGGATTGAGCATAAGGGTTTGCACCGCAGTAATAATACTGTCCCGTCCGAAGGGAACGGCAAACCACGGGATGCCGGCTACGGGAAACAACCCGTCTCCGAAGTCGACCATGAGGGCGCGGAGGTCGTTAAGACTTTGTTTTATCCACGCGTTAAAATCTGCATTGTCGGTAACTATTTCCGTACAACCCCGGAGCCACTCCCGCCGGGATTTCTTTATAGACCGTAATACAGCCGTAGTGTTCTGTACAGAAGGGCGGGGCTCGCCCTCGATTAAAGGAGCCACAAAGACCGTAATCCCGAAAGTGCCGTCCACCGGTAGCTTAACCTGATACCCCAACCTTCCCTTCCCTGACACCGCATCCGGGGCTGGGTCCAGTTTTATTTCCGTGCGCCGGGCCAAACCATCGGCTCCCCGGTAGTGAAAAACCATTTCCTGGCGGCCCACGGTAACCGACGGGTTACGGCCCATTTCCTCGGAAATACAACCCCTCACTTCAAAAATATCCGTAAAGTCGGCCTCTACATATAAATCCAGGTTTACTTCGATCTCCTGGCGGTGGTAGTTACGGAGAAGAATCCTTTCATAAAGGGCTCCCCCGCTAATGAATAAATGCCGCCGGATGAACAAGGAATTAGGGGGCAATACCGAACCACTGACCGTAGTCAGCTCAGGGTTAGTCGCCAGCACAACGGCCTCGTTATTTCCTTCGGTTTTCAGATCCAACAGTGTTGGTTTGCGGCCGTTAAGGTAGCACTCCATGCGGCTGAGAAACCGGGTATCCCTGGTGTACAGTCCTAAACCCGCTTCTTCTGCTTTACTAACGTCGCCTAGCCGGTCAAAGAGCAGGAAAATATCGTTTTCTTTAATCACCGAATACCTCAAAACCGCGGCCTCCCCTTCTCCCACTACAGCCTCTGGCCGTATTTTATAGCACCTTATAGTTTCTTTGGCAAGACCTCTCCGCCCATTTCCCCTCTGGAATTTTAATTTGGGGCAGGCATTTTGTGGTACCCTTTTGCAGACTAAAAATAAAGACCCGGTCTCCCCCTGACATGGGTAGACCAGGTCTTCCTCCCGTTCCCGGGCTTAAAGGCCATGTGTATCCCAGACACCTTTGTTTAGCCGAAGCACAGAAGGGCTTCCCTTACAATCTTGGCCGCCAGAGCGGAGGTGATGTCCCCAGGATCATGGGGCGGAGACACCTCCACCAGGTCCATGGCCACCACCCGGCTTCCCTTCAGGCTGTAGATGGCCTCAAAGACCTCCTGGGGCCGGCAGCCTCCCGGCTCCGGGGTACCCGTCCCGGGGGCAAAGGCCGGATCCACGACATCGATATCCACGCTGAGGTACAGGGGGCGGTCGGCCCACTGGGGAACCAGGCGGGTCAGGGGCTCTAAAATCCTGTCCAGGAAGAAGTTGGTTTCCTCGCTGCCGTAAGCCAGCTCCTCCCAGGTACAGGACCGCACGCCGAACTGATACAGGTTGGCCGGCCCTATATCCCCGGCCACCAGCCGCATAACCGTAGCATGGGAGTAGCGTTTCCCCATGTATTCTTCGCGAAGATCCGCATGGGCGTCCAGCTGGATGACCGCCAGGTCCGGGTACCGGCGGTGCACGGCGCGTATCAAAGGGTAGCTTACCAGGTGCTCCCCTCCCAGGGCCAGGAAGAACTTGCCGTCCCCCAACATCGCCTCCGCCGCCCCTTCTATCCGGCGGAGATTTTCTTCTATATCCCCCGGGATCAACTCTAGATCACCCAGATCGCAAAAAGGAACTTCTCCCAGGCTCCGCCGGACGGCCGGGCTGAATTCTTCCAGGACATCGGAGACGGCCCGAATGCCGGCAGGCCCAAAGCGGCAACCGGGGCGGAAGCTCGTGGATACATCCAGGGGCACACCCAGGAGGCAGGCCCGCGCCCCGGCATAATCTTCCTTACTTCCGAGGAAACTCCCCCCGCGCAGGAACCTTATTCCCCCGCCGAAATCCTGCATTAGAAAAGCTCCTCTTCTTCACCCGGCCTCAAGATCTCCTGCACAAAGGGCGGCAGGGCAAAGGCTGCCTTGTGGACTTCCGGAGAATAGTAGCGGGTGGGAAGGGGGGCAATTGTCTGGGGATCCACCTCCACAGGATCGTATTTCTTGCTGCCCAGGCTGAAGGTCCACAGTCCCCCAGGGTAAGTAGGCACGGTGGCCAGGTAAAGCCTGGTCACGGGAAATACGCTGGCTATGTCCCTCTGTACCCGGCGTATAAACGCGGCGTTGAAAAAGGGCGATTCCGTCTGGGCCACAAAGAGGCCGTCGGCCTTGAGGGCATGATACACATTCTGGTAAAATTCCCGGGAAAAGAGGCCTACCGCCGGGCCCACCGGGTCGGTGGAATCTACAATAATCACATCGTACTGGTCCCGGAGCCGCCGGACGTGCTCTATACCGTCTTCAAATCTTATCTCTACCCGGGCATCGTCCAGACCGCAGGATATCTCCGGCAAATACTCCCTGGCGTTGGCCACCACCCGCGCATCGATCTCCACCAGAACAGCGCGTTCCACTTCAGTATGCTTAATAACCTCCCGGATGGCTCCCCCGTCTCCCCCGCCTATCACCAGGACTTGCCGGGGATGGGGATGGGTATTGAGGGGCACATGGGAGATCATTTCATGATATACGAACTCATCCTTGACCGTGGTCTGGATCACATCGTCCAGCAGGAGCATCCGGCCGAAGGCTTCGGTCTCCACCACCGCCAGTTCCTGGTACGGCGTTCTCTCCCGGTGCAACGTCTTGATGACGCGGCAGGACAGGGCAAGACTCGGTGTCTGCAACTCGGTTACCCACAGACCTTGCATTGACGCCTTTCTACCCCCTCAGTCTATATTTTGTAGGCCTTGGCGCCCAGTTAAGCATACACCTTACCGGGCACCATTGCAATGCTTAAATAATCCCCATCACGGCCTGGGCAATGTTTACGCTGTGGCTATTCAGGCGCAGGAGGTGATTGATGAGTTCCATATGGACCGAAGTAGTTTCCAGGCTTAGCCGGTTTTCCTGCTGCAGGCGTTGAAAATGAGAAAAGCGCAGCGCCTTCTCCATCTTAAGGATATGGGGATGACGCTTGATCACCTGCACGGCCAGGCGGTGATCGTTGTCGGCGAAGGCCTTCAGCGCCTGGTCGAAGTTCTCCTGCACTTGTCGGTACATTTCCTGGAGTTCAGCCTGCCCCTCCTCGGAAAAACCGATACCGGTTTCTTCTATCTTCAGCCATTGGCGGGCCATCTGGATAACTATATCGCCGATGTGTTCCAGGTCATTGGCCACGTACAGAAGCTTCGCTCTCTCCATGACCTCCTTGTCGTTCAGGCTGCCAGCCATGCGCGCCAGGTACCGGGCGATGACCAGGTATAGGTAATCCAGAACGTTGTCCACCTCGCGGAGCTTCTTCGTAAGGTCCACTTCCCGCAAAGGCAGGGGCTGCATAACCCGGGGAAACATTTCCTGGCGTATCAACTCCGCCATACGCAGGATTTCCCAGCGGACCTGGACCAGGGCTAGCTCCGGCACCTCCAGCAGGCTATCGTCCAGGTACTTGGCAACCCTTTCCACCCGCGGAGCGTCCGGGAGCAGCCGGCGCATCAGGCCGGCCACCTGGGGGGTAAAGGGTAGAAACATAAACATGTTGATGATGTTAAAAAGAGTGTGGCCGTTGGCTATTTGCCGAGTTACCAGGGGTGACGTCGCGGCTGCCAGCTCAGCGAAGTAACGAAGGAGGGGCAAAAAAAGGAGGGCACCGGCCGTTTTAAAAAAGAAATGGGCCAGGGCCACTCTCTTGGCTTCGCGGGACGCCCCCAAGCTGGAAATAAGGCCGGTGGCCGTAGTGCCCACGTTGGCGCCCAAGACTACGGCCAGGGCGGGCTCCAGGGCTATAAGTCCCTGACCGGCCAGGGAAATGGCCAGGGCCACGGGCGCGGCGCTGCTCTGGACCACCGCCGTGAATAACGAAGAAACCATAAAAAGGAGCCCCGGCCGGAAGGCCATCCTCTCTAGGCCGGTTATCAGGGCGGGAAAATCCTTTAAAGGCTCCACGGCGGCCGACATGGCCGCCACCCCGTAAAAGAGCAGCCCAAACCCTATAATGGCCTGACCCAAATAGCGCCAGCGCCGGCGCTGAGCGAGGAGATACGGGACCAGCCCTCCGATAAGGGCCCAGGGCGCATAACCGCTCACCCGGAAAACAATCAGCTGGACGGTAACCGTGGAACCGATGGCCGCCCCTAAAATCACGCTCAGGGCCTGCCCCAGGCTCATCAGACCCGCACTGACAAAGCCCACCAATAGGACACTGGTTACGGCGCTGCTCTGCAGGAAAACGGTTACCGCGAGCCCCACCAACATCCCCGCAATCCGGTAGCGGGTAAAGGCGGCCAGAAGCTTCTGAACTTCCGCCGCGGCCGCCTTTTGCAGGCCGTCGCTTATCAGATTCGTGCCGAAAATAAAAAGAGCCAGCCCCCCCAGCAGGCCGGTCAACAGGTGAAAGGCGGCCACCTTGGCTTACGACCTCCGACGGTCATGGGCATCACGGGTTTCGGCCTCGAGAATCCTGCCCGGGCGTCGAATGCCCGTTTCCCGGAAGATAACCATTTCGGCGATGTTGACGGCGTGGTCGGCGATCCGCTCCAGGTAGCGCGCGACCAGGGAAAGGTAGCTGGCCTGATCTACGAATTGGGGTCCTTTTTTCATATACTCTATGAGTTCCTCGTACAGGCTCTCAAAAAGGCGGTCCACCTCATCGTCAGCAGGAATCACTTCCCGAGCCGTAGAGGTAGACCGGGCCACGAAGGCCTCTAGGCTCCGGTGCAGCATAGCCTGGGCCAACTCGGCCATGCGCGGTATATCCACCAGGGGTTTAAAGTAGGGGCCTTTGTCTGCCAGCCGGATGGCCGTTTCCGCAATATTTTCCGCGTAATCCCCCACCCGTTCCAGCTCACGGCCCACCCGCATAACCGTGGCCAGGGCGCGCAAATCCCTATCCAGGGGCTGTTGCAGAGAAATGAGCTCCAGGGCCTTCTCTTCCACGGAATAGTTCCAGTCGTCGGTAAGTACATCCCCTTCGATGACCTGCCGGGCCAGGGCCACATCCTGCTTTACGAGGGCTTCCATAGCCTGGGCCACGCTGGAGCGGACGTGCTCCCCCATGCGCATAATATCCTGCTCCAACTGGAGAATGGCTCGATCGTAGGCGCTCAAGGGTTTCTCCACATCCTCCACCTCCCGGCAGGGTTGCCATTTAGTTTATTATATTCCTTTTTCCCGCCGCCGAGAAGGGGAACCGGCGCCCAGTATTTTCTCTTCGATGAGGTCGGCCAGGCCGGCCACCTCATCCCAGCCGAAGGCGGGAACCTTCACCGGTACCGGTTCGTCCGTCACCACCGCCAGGAGCTCTTCTTCAGTGCAGAGGAGATCGCCGCCGACAGCCGCCCGGTGAACCTCTATTTTGGGCTTGTTCCCCCGCTTGTACCCCTCGGTGATAATGAGGTCTACACCCCGGATGCGCTCGGCCACCTCATCCAGCGTGAGCTCCCGGGGCACTTTCTCGATTAGGGCTACCTTGGACGGGGAAGAAATTGCTACGATGTCGGCCCCGGCCTCGGCATGTTTCCAGGTATCCTTACCCGGCTTATCGATGTCGAAGCCGTGGGTATCATGCTTAATGGTGGCCACCCGGTACCCCCGGGCCTTGAGTTCGGGCAACAATCTGGTCAGCAGAGTAGTTTTCCCCGTATCGGACTTTCCTACCACCGAAATAATCGGGACCATGTCCTCACTCCTCTTATAAAAGAATTAAATCTACCTCCGTCCCCGCTGGTATAGGCTCCTTCCCCGGGGGCACATCGAGAAGGGCATTCGCCCCCAATGCCGCCAGCAGGGGACCCCGCCCCTCGTTTACCGGCGCAGCCCGCCAGAGGCCCCCGTCGTTCTGTGCCTCTGCAAAAATAAAGGTACGGGTGCGGCGCTCCCTGACGACGGGCCCCTCCAGTTTCCCGCGGCACCGCCGGGGCCCGGGAGGTTTCCCCCCCAGAGCCTCCACCACCGGCCTGGCCAGGAGATAGAAGCCTGCCAGGGCCGCCGAGGGGGTTCCCGGAAGGCCCAGCAAAAGGGTCTGACCCCTCCGGGCCCCGATTACTCCCCCTCCCGGCCGGTAATTCAACCGGGTAAAAAGGAGGCGGGCCCCCAGCCCTCGGAAGGAACGGGCGGCCAAATCGTAATCGCCTCCTCCTGCCCCGCCCGTCGTAATTACCAGATCCGCCTTGTCCAGCCACGGCTCCAGGGCCCCCATCAAGGCCGGCATCCGGTCGGGCAGTACCGGCAGGGTGTGCACCTCGACCCCGGCCAGGCGAAAAGCCGCCTCCAGGGCATACAGATTGCTGGCCACCAGGCCTTCCCTATCCGTCCGGTCCACCAATTCTTTAAGCTCGGTACCCACGGCCGCCAGGGCCACCCGCGGCTCCGGGTGAACCCAAACCTCTTCCCGGCCCAAAGCGCTTAGCAGACCGATCTCGGCGGGCCCCAGCACCGTCCCCGGGGTCAGGACCTTCTCCCCGGCCCTTACCTCGCTGCCCGCCACCTGCAGGCAACCCCGGGGCGGAAGGCCGACGGGCGAAGCCGGGATCTCTAGCCTCCCATCTTCCCGGAGCTCCACCACCTCCTGGGGCAGGACAGTCACCGTCCCCGGAGGTACCGGGGCGCCGGTAAAGATGCGCACGGCCTCCCCCGCCGCCAGGCTGCCGGGATAGCGGCTTCCCGCCGGCACCTCTCCTACCAGCCGGTAGCCGGCCGCCGCCGGCCCCAGGGCGTAACCGTCCACCAGGGAGCGGGCAAAGGGAGGAAAAGGAGCCCCGGACACAATTTCCTCGGCCAAGACCCTTCCCGCGGCTTCCCGCAGAGGCACCTTCAGGGGAGGGAGGGGGGCCGCCTCCCTCAACAGGAGGGCCCGTCCTTCTTCCCAGGGGAGCACTTCGGTCATTTCCTTTCCTCCCCCTCCCTAGCCCGGCTGCGGGCCCACTCCAGGTCCGCCGGCGTATTGATGTTAAAAAAGATCTCCGCCGGATCCCCGTGCCTCTGCAGGACTTCTCCCTCGATATAGCGGACCCGCACCTCGGGGTAAAAGGCAATAATCTTGGTAACGCCCTTCCGCAGGCAGTCTTCAATGGCCGGTAGACAACCTTTGGAATAGACGGCATGCAAGGGCTGGAGGTAACCGCCCAGCCGGGGGACCACTACATCGTAGCCCTCAGCCTGCTCCAGCATATAAGCAATCAGCCCGGGCTCCAAAAAGGGCATATCGCAGGCCACCACAAAGTTATGCCAGAAGGAGGAGGCCACCAGGCCGGCATGGATTCCCCCCAGAGGCCCCATGCCCGGAAAGATGTCCCCTACCAGTTTCACCCCTAAATCCCGGTACAATTCCGGTTCATTGGTCACCACCAGGGTCTCCGGGAACAAGGACTTCAACACGGATACAATGGTTCCCAGCATAGTTTCCCGGCCCACGGACAGCAAGGCCTTGTTGGTACCCATGCGCGAACTTTTTCCGCCTGCCAGGGCAATGCCTCCGGCTTTCACCTGCTCAATCCTTCCCTGCCTGTTTCTTTAGCCCGTAACAGCTTCTTTAGCACCTTCCCCGTAGCATTCTTGGGCAGCTCCTCCACAAACTCCCATTGACGGGGTATCTTGTAAGCCGCCAGCCGCTCCTTTAAAAACTCCTGGAGCTGATGAGGCCTGACTTCCGCCCCCTCCCGCAGGACGATAAAGGCCTTAATGGTCTCTCCCTTTAAAGGGTCCCCCACCCCAATGACGGCTGCGTCCTGCACCGCCGGGTGGGTGAGGAGCACATCTTCTATTTCCCGGGGATAAACGTTAAACCCGCTAAGGATTATAACGTCCTTCTTGCGGTCCACCACATATAAGTAGCCGTCTTCATCCTGCCGTGCGAGATCTCCGGTATGTAGCCAGCCGCCCCTTAAGGTGCCGGCCGTTTCTTCCGGGAGATTGTGGTAGCCCTGCATAACGTTGGCCCCGCGTACCACCAGCTCACCCACTTCTCCCCGCGGCACCTCATTATCGTTGTCATCTACCACTTTAACCTCTACCCCCGGCAGGGGCAGGCCTATAGAACCCGGTTTGCGCAGCCCGTACAGGGGATTTAAGGCCACTACCGGCGAAGCCTCGGAAAGTCCGTAGCCCTCTACCAGGGGACAGCTGAATTTTTCTTCAAAGCCCCGCTGGACCTTAGGCGGCAGGGGAGCGCCTCCGGAAATACCATATCTTAAAGCTTTAAACCGCCCCTTGTCCCCCATGCGCCACAAGACAGTAAACATGGCCGGCACGCCGCAAAAGATAGTAATGTCTTCTTCTACCAGGGTGCGGAAGATGTCCTTGGGCTGGAAGGACTCCTTGACGGTCACCCGGGCGCCCAGGTAGAGGGGCAGCAGAACGTTGACCGTCCAGGAAAAGCTGTGAAACATGGGCAAAACACACAGGAAGTTGTGTTCGGGGCCGAAATGGGACACCTCTTCCAGGGCCAGGACGTTAGCCACCAAATTGTCATGGGTAAGCATGGCTCCCTTAGGCCGTCCGGTGGTGCCGGAGGTATAGAGGTAGGTGCACACCTCGCTGCTCCGAACCGGCACGGCTGCGGGATCCGGGGCCGCGGCGATGGCCCGGCAGGTTTCTTCATTAAGAACGATCAAACGGTTAATCCCCAGGTCTTGCGGTGAGGGAACCTCCCGGCCCTGCAGCCGCTCCAGGACCGCCGGGTGCAGTATCAAGGTACCCGCTCCCGAGTCGCGGAGAATGTATCCTATTTCTTCCAGCGTCAGCATCAGATTCAGGGGCACGACCACCGCTCCCGCCTGGCTGGCCCCCAGATAGCTGTAGACGAACTGGGGAGAATTGGGGGCGCACAAGGCCACCCTTTCACCCGGTGCCAGCCCCAGGGACTGCAGGTACCCGGTATAGTTGTTGACCCGGCGGTCGAGTTCCCCGTAGGTAATTACCCGGCCCTGGTAGATAAGGGCGGCCTCCTGCTCCCTCCCCCGGTGACGACGGTGTAACTCAAAGATCCGCATCTTCTCCTAAAAGCCTCCCCTCTCTTATAACGAACCCAGGACGAATTCCCAAAAGGCGGAAGCTGCCGGACTCAGCTCCCGGGCGCGGTGTACCAGAAAAAGATGGCGTTCCAAATCAACCCCTGCCACCGGAACCGTAGCCAGCCGGCCCAGCTTCAAAGACTTTTCCGCCGCCCAGCGGCTCACAATGGAAACCCCCAGCCCGGCTTCCACGGCGCTTACGACGGCCTCGGTGCTTCCCAGCTCCATCACAATCCTGGCCGGCGGCAGAACCACGCCGGCGTCCCGGAGCCGCTCCTCCACCACCTTGCGCGTACCGGAACCCTCTTCCCGGCACACCCAGTCAGCGCCGGCCAGCTCCGCCGCCTCCAGGGAACGCCTGCCGGCCCACGGGTGGTCGGGGGGTAGGATCAAGACTAACTCATCCTTGACCAACGGCCGGTAAAGAAAGCCCTTCCTCCGCTCCTCGGCTCCCACTACCCCTATCTCAATTTCCCCTTCCCCCAGGCGGCGAAGAATATCCTCCGAACCCCCGATGATCAACTTTACCTCCACCCCGGGATACCGCCCCTTAAAACGGCCTATCACATGGGGCAACACGTACTGGCCCGGTATGGTGCTGGCCCCCAGGAGCAGTTCTCCCCTCACCAGCTTGCTCACCTGGGCCAGTTCCCGCCGCAACTGCTCCAGCAAACGCAAGACCTCGCGGGCCCGGCGATAAAAAATGCGCCCTCCTTCGGTCAACCTCACCTCCCGGCCCGAACGTTCCAGGAGCCGGAGGCCGAAGGTTTCTTCCAGGGCTTTCAAGTGTTTGCTGACCGCCGGCTGAGTGAGGTGCAGCTCTTCGGCAGCCGCCGAAAGGGTGCCTTTCTCTACGGTAACCACAAAAGTTTCTAGCTGGTTTAA
Source organism: Thermanaeromonas sp. C210 (assembly GCF_013167955.1). Lineage (NCBI taxonomy): Bacteria > Bacillati > Bacillota > Clostridia > Neomoorellales > Neomoorellaceae > Thermanaeromonas > Thermanaeromonas sp. C210. The sequence continues at coordinate 824,850 of NZ_BLWF01000001.1, read as the reverse complement.
GTTCATTTACGGTATAGCCTGCCCTAAAAAAGTTAGACTAAGACTTAAGATCATAGTGCCCAGGTTACCAGGGGGGTGAGGGCATGCTCGAAGAGAGCACAGGTAAGGTAGCCATAATTGGCGCCGGCTTTGTCGGAACCAGCACCGCCTTTGCCCTCATCTTCAGCGGTGTAGTGGGGGAAATAGTGCTGGTAGACATTAACAAAGCCAAAGCCGAGGGAGAGGCCCTCGACTTGTCCCATGCAGCCACCCTCATTCGTCCGGTAAAAATCCGCGCCGGCGAGCCCAGGGATTGTGCCGGTTCCCGGGTCATCATCTTTACCGCCGGGGCCAACCAGCGGCCGGGGGAAACCCGCCTGGATTTAGTCCACCGCAACGCCGCCATCGTCCGGGAAGCCCTGCCGGAAATCTTAGAGCACTGTCCCCAGGCCGTCATCCTCATGGTCACCAATCCGGTGGATGTCCTGACCTACGTCGCCTGGAAGGTTTCCGGCCTTCCACCCTCCCGCGTGTTGGGATCCGGAACGGTGCTGGACAGCGCCCGCTTCCGCCACCTCCTAAGCCTGAAGTTAGGGATCGACCCCCGCAACATCCACGGCTACGTAATTGGTGAACACGGAGATACAGAGGTTCTCCTCTTCAGCCTCACCAACATTGCCGGGATAGGCCTGGACGAATTTCCCCTCCCTGAAACCTTGCAGGATCGCGACCTCTTCAAGGTAGAGATCAGCCACCAGGTGCGTGAAGCCGCCTACGAAATTATCCGGCGCAAAGGATATACCTCCTACGGCGTAGCCCTGGCGTTAACCCGCATAACCGAGGCTATCCTGCACAACGAGAAGCGGGTCCTCACCGTTTCCAGCGTCATCAAAGATCTCTACGGCCTCCAGGAGGAAGTAGCTGTAAGCCTCCCGTGCATCATAGGCCGGGAGGGGCGCCTGGGTGTTCTGCCCTTACCCCTGGCCCCGGGAGAGCGGCTGGCCCTTCAACATTCAGCCGATACCCTGCGCCGGGTCATCGAAGAGTTGAAGCTCTAGAGAATTAATGGCTGCGCTTGTAGAGCTGGATGAAGTTGAGGATAAACCTCAACTCCTTTTCGGTACAATTGCAAACCATACGCAAAATGGACTGGACTTTGGGATCCATGAGCAGGCAGCGCACCTCGGCGCTCATCTGGTGTAAAATTTCTTCCACTCCGGTATCGTCGGCAATAAAATAACAAGGAGAAATCCCCAGGACGGCGCCCAACTTTTCCAGGGTTTTGAGGGATGGCTGGACTTTCCCCTGCTCTATCTGCCCCACCAGGCCGGCCGAAACGCCCGCCGCCTTGGCCAGTTCGGCCTGAGTCAACCCCTGTTCCTCCCTGGCCAGCCTCAGTTTCTGGCCCAGGGTTTCCCCCTGACCCCAGAGCACGCTTAAAGGTACCTTTAACCCTTCGGCCAGCCTTTTAATGGTGTCCAACGCCGGGTACACGTTGCCGCGCTCGATTTCGCTCAGGTAGGAAGGGGATATGTTCACCTTAGAGGCAAACTGCGTCAGGGAAAGCCCTGCCTTTTCCCGCAGAAGGCGGAGCCGCTGGCCTAAATCCAGACCCCGGGGGTGGTCGGCCTCCACCAGCTGTTCCCGGGGAACGTTTAAAGCCCCTGCTATCCGCTCCAAGGTTTTCAGGGAGGGCTTCTTGGTCCCCCGTTCGATTTCACTCAGGTAGGAAACGGAGAGCTCCGCCCTCCGCGCCAGGTCCTGAAGGGAGTAACCCCGCTCTTCCCTTAGCTGCCTTATCTTGGGACCGCATACCCGCATTTCGCTGTTTACCACCTGTCTTGGGGGCAAAGCCATAGTATTTTCAAACACAGTATAGATATTAACGGCATGTCTTGTCAACATTTAAGCCCTTTTCTTTTTTTCCTCCGGCCTCCCCGGTGGGGCCGGAATGTGATGGTTCAGCACAAGGGCCTCACGGAACAAGATACCGAGGAACTCCGAGATTGCCGGGGTACAGGAGGATACAATCAACCCAGAAAGGGAAAACTGGCCCAGGAGAAAAATTGAGGAATTGGTAATAAGCCCGGCGGGTGTTATAATTTATAGGGATTGAATAATACCCAGAAAATGGGGGAGAAAAAATGGATTGGGAAACTGGGCTAGAATGGGCGCAGATCCTTTACTTAGTCGGCGTTGGCTTCTATCTGCTTTTCTTCGGCTTGTTCGTGAGGTATTTTTTCTGGCGGTGGCATGCTAACAAACACTTCTGGAACAAGAGGCCTCAGCTCAGCGTGGCCAAGGTGGAAGCCCTGGCCCGGGAAAAGGGTTTGGAGGTACCCTTCATTTCCATCCTGGTCCCGGCCCGCAACGAGGCCGAAGTAATCGCCAACACCATCGAACATTTAGCTTCTCTGGAATATCCTAAAGACCGGTACGAAATTATCGTCATCACCGATGAAAAAGAACTCCTCGCCCGGCAGGAGGCCGGCACCGATGAACCCACGACCCAGGACGTGGTGGAGGCTAAAATCAGGGAGTTCTCCGGACGCGCCCATGTGCCCCGCTTGAAGCACTGCACGGTGCCCTACGATTTCGACGGGCGCTACCGCGGGTTTTGCGTAGGGCGATCCGTCCCTTCTACTAAAGGCCGGGCCCTCAACTACGGCCTGTCCGCAGTGGATGAGCGGACGGTAATCTGCGGTTTTTACGACGCAGAAAGCCACCCGGAAGAAAAAGTGCTCCTCTACATAGCGTGGTCTTACCTGCAGGATCCCCGGGAAAGGATCTGGCAGGGGCCGGTCTTCCAGGTGCGCAACTTCTTCCAGCTCGGGTTTATAACCAAGGTGGCGGCCCTCTACCAGGCTATCTCCCACAAGTGGTACATGCCTATTTTGATGAAGCGCCTCCCCTTCGTCGGGGGTACCAATCTCTTCGTAGGCCGCCGCCTCCTGGAGCGCATCGGAGGTTACGACCACCGGGCCCTGACCGAAGACCTGGAGCTGGGAGTGCGGGCTTACCTGGAAACCGGGGTCTGGGCCGAGTACTTCCCTTTCTACAGTACCGAGCAGACCCCTTCCACCTTCTACGCCTTTTACCGCCAGCGCCTGCGGTGGGGAAGCGGCCACCTGCAGGTCTGCGACAAGTTCCGCCTGGCCTACCACTATGACTGGGAGAGGCGGGGGCCCCTGTTGTACAATCTCTTCTGGAAGGGCCAGGGAGAATGGACCCTTTACCAGAGCGCGGTCATGATTCCCCTGATCTTCTTGTATCTGGGAATCAACGGCTACCTCGATGCTTCGGTTCTTCCCTTTGCGGTCCGCAAAGGACTGCAGTGCATTGTTCTTGTCTATTACGCCTTTACCTTTTGCGTCTTTTTCCACTTCCGGCGGCTCATGGCGCCCGTGCCTTGGTACGAGCAAATCCTGGGAGCCCTGCAGCTTTTGGCCCTGCCCATTGCGAGCTTTTTCTTGCCGCTTCCCTACACTGCGGCGTCCGTCATGAAACTGCTCAACCGTCAGCCCCAGGTGTGGGTAAAGACTCCCCGCACCAAGGAAGCGACTCATTAGGTCAGCATAGAACGAGCATAGAAGGGGTAGGAGTATGAAAACCCTGGGAGCCGCAAAAAATAGCTAATGCTTTTGGAAACTATATATGGTGGGAGGTAGGAGAGGATGAAAGTTTACGTCGACCAGGATCTTTGCATTGCCTGCGGAGCGTGTATCGACCTCTGCCCGGCAGTTTTTGACTGGAATGATGAGGGTCTTTCCCACGCCATCGTCAATGAAGTGCCCGAAGATGCCGAGGATTGCGCCCGGGAAGCCATCGAATCCTGCCCCAGCGAGGCCATCAAAGAACTCTAAGAGCAAGCACACGGAGAGGGGAGCCCGACGGCTCCCCTCTCCCCTTCACATAAGCTTATTCTCCCGCCGCCCGTCGCTCACCATTTGCGTAATAACCTCGGCCAGAACACGCCTCTGGCCCTCATCAGCCGCATCCCATAGCTCTTTGAGCACCCTTTGCTCCCGGTTAGCGGGGTCTACCTTATCGGCCAGAAAGTTCCCTATCCGGTAGGCGATGTTGCCCATAGTATCTTCGTTAATGCCCATCATACTTCCCACATTTATGGCTGCTGCCAGAGTATCCTTCCACTTCTGCCAGCCCATCTCCGCCACTTCGACCATGGAAGCACATTACCCCCCTTCTGCGCAGGCTCTCTCTTACCATTATTCCCCGCCCTGAAGGGGGTTATGTGCCTCGAGTTCGACCCTAGAAGCCGATCCACTGGATTTTCCCTTGCTGGTCCTTCCGCGGTGGAGGAGCCGGTTCCTCGTCCGGGTAGCCGAGGGGAGTGATGGCTACAATCTCCTTATCATCAGGGATTTCCAGAATGCGCCTGATTTCCTTTTCGTTGCGTAAAGGCCCGGTCATCCAGCAGGTGCCCAGCCCTTCGGCCGTGGCGGCCAACAGCAGGTAGGCAAAGGCCGCCGAGACGCTTTCCAGGTTCATCTTCCTGACGGACGGATCCCCATAGGCCGGCGTCAAGGCCACAATGGCCACCGGCGCCCCGCCCAGGGTCTTGGCCCACCGGATGAAGTTCTCCTGGGCCGGTGAACGCTGGCCGGCCGGGGGAAAGCCGAATTCCGTTATCCGGCCGTAGCTGGCGGCAAGCTCGTCTTTTTTAGGACCTGTTATTACCATGAACTCCCACGGCTGCCAGTTCAGGCCCGAAGGCGCCCACATGGCCTCTTCTAAGAGGCGGGCTATCGTTTCCCGGGGCACCATATCCGGTTTATACTTCCGTATGCTACGGCGTCTGCGTATTGCTTCGTATAGCTCCATAAGCTGACCCTCCCGTCTTTTTAGCACCTATAAGTATTTTTCCCCTTCAGGGAATAAAAGTCAAGGAAATCATTGGTTCACAATACGCTAATAGGTAATATGAAGGAGCCAGTAGCGGTGCTCCCGCTCCCAGCCCATATCCCAGGGAACATGGTAGCGGTCGGCCGTATGGCTGTTCACCACCACGTACCCCTGGGCGTTCCGCCCTACTACCACCGAAACGTGGACTATCTCCCCATCCTCTTCGTAGCCTATCACGTCGCCGGGCTGCAGCAGGTCGACTGCTTCCCACACTTCTTCCAGGTCGCCGCGCCCGACGAGGGCGGCCAACCCGGCGCCGGTTAAGTGGTGGACCAGGGCCTCGGCCTGGACCCAGGCTGCCGTTCCTTCTCCCCGGCTGTAGAACCAGTTCCAGTCCGTTGGGAGGCCCCCGGCCTTCTTATCCGTCAAAACCTGGGAGACGAAGTTGGCGCAGTCGCCCCCCTCATAGGTGAAATCCTTGTAGGCCGGATTATACCGCCCGTCGCCGGGACCCATCCGCACGCCGCTGTAGCGCTCCGCGTAGCGCACGGCGGCCTCCCGGTTATATTGCCCGCGGCTGCTGTCCGGGGTGACCGGGTCCGGCGGCCGGGCCGTCTCGGCTCCCCCTGCGGGACGGGGAGCAATGTCTGGGGTCAGAGACTCGTTCTCAAAGGGGTCCCAGTACCAGTCCTTCTGGATCAGCCACCGGTTGTTCTTCTCCACCAGCTCTACCCAGTGAATGGTCCGCAAGCCCATCTCGCTCACCACAGCCTGACCGGTGTTCCGCGGCCGATACTGGAGAATGAGGTGCTGGGCCACCGAAGCCCAGGCATGCTGATCGTCCTTAAACCCGGCGTCTACTATGTTAAGGTGCAGCAGCTTCCCTGCCACTTCCAGGTCGCGCTTGCCCAGCCAACCCTGGACATACCGGCTGCGGCCGATTTCGTGGTTTAAGGCCCAGCGCCCGGTAGTCTCGGAAGTATCGTAGAATTTCTCCAGGCCGCCGGTGTCGCCCTCCACCAGGGCCTGCACCCGGAACTTAAAGATATCTTCCAGCTCCCGGCGGACCGCGGTAATGTCCCTGAGGGTTTCCCCTTCCTCCACCCGTTCGGCGGCCGTGGTTAAAATGCGTCCCACCCGGGACTTGCTCGCCGCCAAAAACAAAATAGCCAACACGAACAGGAACAAACCGCAGCCCACCAGGGCCACCCGACCCGCCCGGATTCGGAAAACCAACACCGCTGCCCCTCCGGCCCTTAAATGGCTCCTGCCTTCATATATATTTGGCGGGGGGCAGAAATATTTGTGCAACTTAGCCTTCCCCTGGCCGGTACCGTTTATTAGCCTGCACCGGCAGCCCTTAAGGTGAACGCGGCCGGGGAAACAGGCCCTCCCGGGCTTGGAGATCAGTCAGGAGCGCGGCGTCCCGCCCTGAAGGGGAATCCTTGTGGCGGAATTAAGAAAGGTATCGATCCTGAAGGAGTCCATGAGAGAACGAACCACCTTAGGATCATTGAGGTCCAGCCCTGTGAGCTGCTGGATCCGTTTAATCCTATAAATCAGAGAATTTCTGTGTATGAACAGCGCTTTCGCCGCGGCGCACTGGTTTAAGTTGCACTCCAGATAGGCCCGCAGGGTGCTGTACAGATCTGTATTGTTGTCCCTGTCGTACTCGCGCAACACCCGTAAGGCCGGATGGCAGAAATGTTCCAGCGGAACCCCTCCGGCGTAGTTGTTCAAAAGGTCATAGTAGTAAAAATCGCTGTAGTCCAGGACCTGCCCGGTCAGGCCGAAGCGGTGCGCCAGCTTGATAGTTGCCACCGCCTGATTGAAATGCCTCTTGAATTCTGCAATATCGGAGAAAGGCCAGCTTATGCCTATATCTACCTCTTCGTTCTTGGCCAGCATAATAAGCTCTTCCCTCTGGGCAGCGGAAACAGAGGGGACCACAATCCCTATATAGCTTTTGTAAACCACGGCATGCCCTTCGGGAAAGATGCGCTTGAGCTGCAGGGTGAAAGTGTGCTTCAAATAGCGGTTCTCGGGAATGCGAAGGAAACGGGCAACTACCACGCGCATTTCCGGTGGAAACCTGAGTCCCGCGGCCTCAATGTACTCCAGGGTGTTGGAAATGTTCTCGTCGTCCAGGAGGTTGTATAAGATGGCACCGTAGGCAGAATGGTACGACTGTTCGTAGGAAGAATCCCGGTTTAAGACGGCAAAGAGGAGTTTCCCGATCAGGGGAAGTAGCCGGAGGTGAAGGTTCCCCACCGGAGTGTGGTGGACGATCATGACCAGGGCGCCTATGACGTGGTCCTCGTGGGTAACCCGCGCCACGAGCTTCGGCTGCCGGTCTACGGGCAGGGTTATCAACCGCGTTTCGTTACCGTATCGGCTCCATTCCCTCATGTCCCGGCTGGAGCGCACCCTTTGCACAAACTCGTAGGAGCAGTACCCTCTCCTTACGTTTTCCGCCCAGAGGGGGTCTACGATCTCGTAGTTTGTCGCATAGGCCAGCACTCTCTGACCCGCATCCACCAAAATCAGGGCGTTCCCAAGGAAGGCGGCGGCAGCGTTAATGATGTGCTCCACGTTCTTTTCCCGGGCGGCCATCTGCGCCAGCTCAAAGAAAACGGCCTCTTTACGCAGGTCCCCGCAAATCAAGTCCTTCGCCGCATTGAACAAACTGCACATATCGTCGGCCCTAATGCGGGCGCAACTGCTTCCCCCGGGAAGGGGTGGCGGGTCCCCCACCGAAAGCAACATAATAGGCCGATCCGGCGGATTCTTCAACCCCCCACAGCTCCCCACATAGAGCACATATTCATTCCACTGCTTTTCCTCCCCGTCCAGGAGGCGAATATCCGTAACGGACCGGGCCTCTCCCTCCACCACCGGCTCTATTTCGTATCTCTCCCGCAGCTTCTCTATCAGTTCCCGGTAAAGCACCTCTACCCCTTCCCCCGGTTTTTCCCCTTCTTATCCGCCCTGTCGCCACGACGCGGTTACTGAAATAAGTATACTATCTGCCACGTGGTACGTGCAATGCGATTAGCACAACTTGCACAAATATGCCCGCCCTTTTTTGTCAAGGGTGAATATATTCCGACAGGCAACCGTTATGATATCCTACATAACGGACAAATATATATTACTGCCTGTGATTTCCGAATTCTACAAAGGGGAGGCTGCATAATAATGATCACCTCATTTAACATCTTTGTTCCCGTCCTCATGGGCAGCGGCGCATCCCTGCGTACCGGCCTGAAGGTCCGCGAATTGGGATGCCGGAAAGTCCTCGTAGTGTACGACAAGGGTATTGAGGCCGCCGGCATCGCGGGCACTATTGTAGAGAATATTCAAAATGCCGGCCTGGAAACCGTCTGCTTTGACGGCGTACTTCCCGATCCCCCCGATACCATGGTGGAGCAGGCCGCCGAAATGGCGCGGCGCGAACAGATAGACGGCATCGTGGCCGTGGGGGGTGGAAGTTCTATGGACACGGCCAAGGCCATTAACGTGCTGATGAACAACGAGCCTCCCATCATGAGGTATTTCGGCGTTCAAAAGAACTTGAAGCCAGGCGTACCCATGGTTTTCATTCCCACTACCGCCGGCACGGGTAGCGAGGTTACCCACATGTGTGTCATCTCCTGCACCTCCCTGGGGAAAAAGGACAGTGTAGTCAGCCCGGTCTGTCTGGGTTCGCTGGCCATCCTAGACCCGGACCTCACCCTGGGCCTGCCCCCGAAGATGACCGCGGCAACCGGCGTAGACGCCCTGGCCCATGCCGTGGAATCCATGACCGGCGGCCAGGCCAATCCCCTTTCCGACGCCCTGGCACGGGAAGCCATAAGGTTGATCGCCAAATGGCTCCCTATAGCCTACCGTGACGGTTCCAACCTCGAGGCCAGGGAGAATATGCTGCTGGCCTCCATGTTCGCGGGCATGGCCTTCACCAACGCCCTGGTCCACCTCGGTCATTCTATAGCCCACACCCTGGGCGCCAGCTTTCACCTTCCCCACGGCGTTGCCTGCGGGGTAGCCCTGCCCGAGGTAATAGAATATGCCGCCAAGACGGAATACAAGAAGGTGCGGATGATCTGCGAGTGCCTGGGAGCAGAGGTCGAAGAAAATGCCTCCCCGGAGGAAATCGGAGCCGTTGCCCGCGATGCCCTGCGGGCCCTCATTAAATCGGTAGACATCCCCAATCTGCAGCAGCTCGGCATTCCCCTGGAGGATGTGTTGGGGGTGGCGCCCATGGTAGTGGCCGACACCGGCTTTGCCCTGGTGCCCTACCGCATCACCGCGGCCAAGGTGGCCGAGATGCTGCGGTCAGCATACAGCGCCTAAAGAACCCCCAGTTATCTCCAACCAAGAACAGAGGAGGTCAAGGCCATGTGGTCTAAACTCGTTGTAAACATGAAAAACCTTACTGTAGAAAAAGAGCCCCTGGAGGAACAGTACCGGGAGCTGGGAGGAAGGGCCCTAATTGCCCAGTACTTGATGAAAAACGTACCTCCCCAGTGCGATCCATTGGGTAGCGAAAACCAGCTTATTTTCTGCACCACCCTATTTGCCGGAACGCCCTTAACTACCGCCCACCGGATGTCCGTAGGGGGAAAAAGCCCTCTAACCGGGGGCATTAAAGAGAGCAACGTGGGCGGCTATGCTGCGAGTCTCCTGGCGGATCATGGCCTGAAAATGATCGTGGTGAAAGACATCCCCGCCCGGGACGGCCTGTGGATCTTGCACATCAACGACCAGGGGGAAAGTGAGCTCCTGGACGCCGGGAGCTACAGGGGCCTCAACAATTACGAGTTTATCGGAAAAATGCGAGAAAGATTCGGCAGCGACATCGCTACCATATCCATAGGCAGTGCCGGAGAGCGCCTCTACCGATCCGCCTCCATCCAGGTTTCCGAATTCCAGACGGGGCATCCCAGCCGGGCGGCGGCCCGCGGGGGCCTGGGGGCGCTGATGGGCAGCAAGGGCCTCAAGGCCATCGTTATCGAGAAGCCCCGGGAAAAGTACAAGGTTGCCTATGCCGACGAGGCCAGGTTCCACGAGGCCTGCCGGAAATTGAACCGCATGATTGCCGAGGGCGCCAAAAACGACCCCTTCCACGACATCGGCACCATTGCTACTATTGAAGTAACCGGAGCCAACGGCATACTGCCCGTCGACAACTTCTCAGGCCGGCTCTTCCGGGATTATCAAAAGGTCGGGGCCAACGCCTTCATGACCAACCTGGCTTCTCGCGGCGGCCGGAACAAGCGTCCCTGCCAGCCCGGTTGCGTGGTCCAGTGCTCCAACATATACAACGACAAGGACGGCAGTTATCTCACTTCCGCCTTCGAATACGAGACCATAGCCCTCTTCGGCCCGAACCTCCACATTGCCGATCTGGACGCCATTGCACGTATGGACCGGATCTGCGACGACATGGGAGTGGACACCATCGAAACCGCCAATGCCGTGGCCATGTGCATGGAGGCCGGCAAAATAAAATGGGGGGATGCGGAGGCCGTCCTCGCCCTGCTGCAGGAAATGGTAGACGGGACGGACTTCGGCCGGCTCCTGGGCGACGGCTGCGAGGCGGTGGGCAAGAACCTGGGTGTCAAGCGCATCCCCGTAGTCAAGCACCAAGCCATGGCGGCGTATGATCCGCGCAATACCAAGGGTACAGGCATCACCTATGCTACGAGCCCCATGGGAGCGGACCACACCGCCGGGCTGACCATGGGCCGTGCCTTCGACGACTGCGGCCGGGCCGCCCAGGCCCATGCCTCCAACAAGCTGCAGGTGGCCATAGCCTTTGCCGACAGCATGATGTGTATTTTTGCCTTCGCCCATGCCGTTGCCGGGTTGCCCCTCCTGGCCGAGCTCATGGCCGCCCTGTACGGCGGCGAGGCCGATATCTCCCGGGTAACGACCCTCGGGGTAAAAACCCTGCTGACCGAAAGGGCCTTCAACAAGATGGCCGGGATGACCAGGGAGGACGACCGGCTTCCCGACTTCTTCTACCACGAGCGCTCCGTGGCCACCGGTTCCCAGTTCGACATCAACGACTACGAACTGGAGGTGCTCTTCGACTTCTAATGGTCACCGTCAACGGCAAGGAGATAGATTTCAAAGGCGGTATGACCGTAGCCGACGTCCTGCGTGCCGCCGGCGAAACCCCCAATGCCTGGACCCTGGTGGTAGTAGACGGGAAAGTGATTTCTCCGGACCTCCTTTCGCAGACACCGGTAGCCGACGGGGCCGAGATCAGACTGCTGCCACTCCTTTCCGGAGGATGAGCCCTCTACCGGCGCCACCAGGGGCCAAACCTGCTCTCCGCGACGCCGGAGGTGAGGCGTAGTTCTCCGCGAGTACTCGGTCCAGTGTGCTCTAGCCCACGAGGCATTAACCAACCTTGCGGTTAAAAGGGGATGGTACCACCCCTATCTAACACGGACGAACAAGTATCCCAGGCTTTTAAACAATCGAGATGGGTACTTAACCTTGAAGCATGACTTCAATATAAGGCCCAAGACAGTGTACTCAACCCGTGAAAACGTACAGTGACAAAAAAGCCCCCTGTGGTAGGATAAGAACTACACCAGGGGGTTTTAACTTGCCAAAACGTACTAACCCATATAATGAAAAACGGTGCCAGTTCGCGTAAGTTTAAGCTACCCTGCGCCAGGGCTTTTCCCCCCTGTCTGTTGCACGGGGTTCACTTCAATCCTGCGGTCCCCCGCAAGCCCGGGGGCGTAGGTTCTAAAGATTAGCTATTCCTTCGATGGTACCACATAGCCCATAACTCTATGGCGATGTCCATTGACTTCGTTTGTTTCAAAGTCCACATAATGGGTATGCGGGTTCCCAGGTAAATTAATGGCCGGACCGGTAGTAGCGCAGTAAGAATGCGTGTGCTCGCGGTCAAAAGTTGTAATACCCCATAAAGTGTGGATATGGCTGCCATCCTTCGGCAGGGGTAAACCAGTCACTCCGGGGTGCAAGTGGGCATGGCCGAGAGCGCAGCTGGTCTTGCCACTGTGGTCGTGAACGTGCTTATGATAATCGAATTGGCCAAGAAAAGTTACAATCTCAGTATTACTCCGCATCGTCTCTTCCTCCTTTTATTTTTCTTACAATATAAAGTATGGAAAGACGATAGTATTTGTTAGCAGGTACCGCCCTATTGCACCGGCTCAATCATCTCGGGCTTTACCACATAATTTTAGGCGATAACACTCACACTTCTCCGCCTGCTTCATACAATACAGTAAGAAATGGGATAGGAGGGTCTTTATGTTTGGTGGAAAATTCTTTGACGGCAAATTTGCTTTTATACTGTTCCTAATCCTCATCCTGCTGTTCTTTGGGGATCACTAAAATCTGTTCAAAACTTCCTTTAGCCCCCCGTTTCGAGGGGGCTGTTCTTGTGTGTGATAAGCAAAAAAAGCCCCCGGAGCCGGTTAGATTCGGGGGCTTCTCTTATCACTCCTTATTATGTTTGTACCCGCAATCCGGTCAATACACCCTCCACCCGGCGACCTCCAATCTGGAACCTCACGAAGCTAGAAGATTCGTCGAGACATATGTAAAAAAATAACCCTCTACCCGGATAGGGTAGAGGCAGAATTCCAGCTTTCGCTGGATAAGCATAACGTTGGTGTCGGAGGCGGGACTTGAACCCGCACGGGATTACCCATACGCCCCTCAAACGTACGCGTCTGCCAGTTCCGCCACTCCGACCCGTTTTCTACTTCTGGTTACATTATATGCAAAGGCGCCGGCCGTGTCAAGGATAAAGACGTCAAGGATAAAGACGCTGTAGCTTGGGATTAGGAATAATGCCGGGAAGGCGGCCCCGCTTGGCCACCGGGCGGCCGGCCACTTCCTTCAGGTCCATGGTCATATCAATGGGCGGAGCGCCCGAGATATAGCTACCCACCCCGAAGGCATCGGCGCCGGCCTCGGCCAGGAGGCGGACTTTTTCCGGGGTCAGGCCCCCGGATACTAAAATGCGCACATGGTGGAAACCGGCCTGGTCCAGCCTCGTCCGGACTTCCCTCACCAGCTCCGGGGTTACACCCCCGCGCTCGCTGGGAGTATCCAGCCGTACCCCGTCCAGGGCCTCCCCCAAAGCCCCGGCCACCCGCAGGGCCTCTTCCGCCTCGTCTTTAAAAGTATCCACCAGGATGGTCCTCTTGGCGTCCGGAGGCATCAGCCGGTGGTAGGCTGCGGCCCCCTCCACCGTATCCCCGATGATGAGGAACAGAGCGTGGGGTACCGTCCCCTGAGGCTCAATGCCGGCTATCTTGGCCGCCAGGATGCAGCTCGCCCCCGCGGCGCCGCCTATGAGGGCTGCCCTCTCCATAACCGGCGCCACCGCCGGGTGAACATGCCTCGCTCCAAAGCAGATGAAGGGTTTATCCCCCGCCGCTTCCTTAATCTCCCTGGCCGCCGTGGCCCAGCCGCTGGAGCTGGCCAAAAACCCCAGGATGGTGGTCTCAAAAAGTCCGAACTCGCCGTAAGGGCCGTGGATGCGCATGACCACTTCTTTGGCCTCAAAAGGGGTTCCCTCCGGCAGGCCCCATATTTCGACCTTCTTCCCCCGCAAAAGATTGAGGACTTCCGGTACGCCCGCCATAATGCCCGGCCGCCGGGGGAAAATCTCGGCCGTCACCTCGATATGTAAAAGCCCCAAATCCTTAAGGATTTCATAAGTGCGCACAAAGTAAATATCGGTGGTGGCCCCGCTGATGATCTCGTCATGTTGGGCCGAGAAAAAGGTCCTGTCCGCCTCCACGGATAATTGGCGGACCTGTTCCAAGGAAGTCAGGTCCCGGGCCAAAGTAAATCACGCTCCCTTCTCTATTATTCTCCCTCCAGCGGCAAATACCTTTCAAAGGCTTTCCCAGGGCCCAAAGATTTCACCGGCCCGGCTCAGGATAAAGGAATCGATAAATCCGGTAGTCGCGCAGCACCTGCCGGACGAACTCCCGCGTCTCCGGGAAGGGGATTTTATCCAGGGACGCGCTCCTGCCGTCCCACACTCCCCGGCCGAGCCAGTCCTCCACGTTCTGGCTGCCGCCGTTGTAAGCCGCCAGGGCCGCCGGCAGGCTGCCCCGGAATTCCCTTATAAGGTAGGCCAGATACCACGTCCCCAGCCGCAAATTATACTCCGGCTCGAACAGCCGCTCCGGATCGAATTCCTCCCGGAGGCGTCCCGCCACCCAGCGGGCCGTCTCGGGCATGATCTGCATTAATCCCCGGGCTCCGGTAAGGGATTCGGCCAGGGGATAAAACTTACTCTCCGTCCGCACGACGGCCAGCACGAGCAGCGGGTCGAGGCCGTTCTGCCCGGCGTAATGCAGTATACTTGAGCGGTAGGGGAAGGGATACACCAGCCGGGCCGTCGGCTTGGCGAGCAGGGCGGCCACCACCGCCAGCAACAGCAGGAAAATCCAACCGCGCCCTTTAACCCTCACCCTTGTTCCGCTCCCACAGCTGCTGCCAGAGGGCCCTTACCTCCTGCACAGTCGCAGCCAAATCCTTACCCGTATCTATGACCCGTGACGCGAACCTGAGTCGCTCTTCCTCAGGCCACTGGGCCTTTATGCGCCGCCGGGCCTCCTCCCGGGAAAGGTTGTCCCGCTCCATGAGTCTTTTTAACCGCACCTCTTCCGGTGCTGTCACCACCCAGACTTCATCCACCGTCCGCTCCATTCCCGCCTCCAGCAAAAGGGCCGCCTCTACCACTACCACTCCTGCCGGATCCTCCCGGCGGCACGCCTCCAGCCGCCGGGCTATTTCCTCCTTAATACGGGGGTGGGTAATGGCGTTGAGTTTCTCCCGGGCCTCCGGGTCCTGGAAAACGAGACTGCCTAGGGCCCGGCGGTCAACGGTACCGTCGGGCCGCAAATATTCTTCCCCGAAGACAGACTTGATTTCTTCCCAGGCGGGCTTGCCGGGTTCTACTACTTCCCGGGCTATCTTATCCGCATCTATCACCCTGGCCCCCAGAGAGGCCAGGATGCCTGCCACGGTGCTCTTACCCGAGGCAATGCCTCCGGTTAAACCTATGACCTTCACCCTGATGCACCTTCCACCTCATAACGCCGCCCTTAACACAACGTCCCCCGGCACCCGGCAGGCCCTCTTTGCATCCCGGCCGGCGCCAAGGCCCTCTTTCTCCCCGGCCCTGCCGCCGGGCATCGCCCTAACCCTGGCACCGGCGGCAAAAATGGGTACCCCGGCCGCCGACGACCAGGCGCTCAACAGGCCCGCCACAGCGGGGGCACGGTTGGCCCGCCCTCCCGTAAACCGCCAGGTACTCCTGGTGGCATCCCCGCTTCCCGTCGCCGTCAATGTAGTCGCGTATGCTGGTGCCGCCGTGGCAGATCCCGTCCTCCAGCACCTTCCGGATGGCCCGGTGCAAGCGGGCCACCTCCCCAACCGTAAGGGTGCAGGAAGGCCTTAAGGGGTGAATCCCGGCTTCAAACAGAGCCTCGTCGCAATATATGTTGCCCAGCCCGGCAAGGCAGTGCTGGTCCAGAAGGACCTCCTTCACACACCGCCGGCGGCCGGCCAGCAACCCTTTAAGCCCTTCCGGTGTGAACTCCGGGCTTAAAGGTTCTACGCCCAGGCGGTCCAGCCCGGCCAGGGTGAAAACCCCTGGTACGGGTCCCAGGTAGCACCTTCCGAAGCGCCGCGGGTCCGCATAGCGCACCTGCAGGCCGCCGTCCAGGGTCAAAAGCACGTGGGTATGGGGCTCCAGGGGCACCCCGGGGGACGACACGGTAAGGCGGCCGGTCATACCCAGGTGCCAAACCAGGGCATGACCCCCGTCCACCTGCCAGAGGAGGTACTTTCCCCGGCGCCCGATATCCAAGATCCTTTTTTCCGGCAAAAGGGAACAAAATTCCTCCGGGGAAGGGGAGCACACCACCGCCGGGTTTAGCACCTCGACCCCCTCTATCACCCGGCCCTCGACCTTCGGCTTTAGGGTCCGTTTAATAGTTTCTACTTCCGGCAATTCCGGCATTACTGTTCCACCCTTTAAGGAATCTCACGGAAGATGAAGGGGTTTAAGGTCGTACCAGTTGGGGCCGTACTTGAGGTCCACCTTCAGTGGCACCTCCAGGGGCACCGCATTTTCCATCTCTTCTTTGACCAGGGCGCCCACCAGTTCCAGTTCTCCTTCCGGTACATCGAAGATGAGCTCGTCGTGGACCTGGAGGATCATCTCCGTCTTAAGAGCCCTTTCCTCCAGCCGACGAAAAATACCCACCATGGCCACTTTGATAATGTCGGCGGCCGAGCCCTGGATGGGGGTATTCCTGGCCGTGCGCTCCCCAAAACTGCGTATATTATGATTGGGGCTGAAAAGGTCGGGAAGGTAGCGGCGCCGGCCCAGGAGGGTGGTAACGTAACCCGTCTCCCTCGCTTCCCTCACCGCCTCCTCCAGGTAGGCCTTGACCTTCGGGTAGCGCCGGAAATAGCGCTCGATGTAGTCATGGGCTTCCCGCCGGCTAATGCCCAGGTCCCGCGACAGGCCGTAGTCGCTGATGCCGTATATTATCCCGAAGTTCACCGCCTTGGCTGCACGCCGCATTTCCGGCGTTACCTCCTCCAGGGAGACGCCGAAGACCTCCGCGGCCGTCCGGGCATGGATATCCTCCCCTAAAAGGAAGGCCTCCCTCAACTTTTCATCCCCGGAAAGGTGGGCCATGATCCGCAGCTCGATTTGGGAGTAGTCCGCCGCAAGGAGGACCCGGCCGGCCTCCCGGGGCACGAAGGCCCTGCGCAGCCGCCTTCCCAGCTCCAGCCGCACCGGTATGTTCTGTAGGTTGGGCTCGCTACTGGAAAGGCGGCCCGTGGCCGTAACCGTCTGGTTGAAGCTCGTATGCAGCCTCCCGGTGCGCGGATTGATCAGGGGCTTCAGGCCGTCTATATAGGTGGACTTAAGCTTCATAATCTGGCGGTATTCCACCAGGCGGGCGGCAATCTCGTGCTTGGCGGCCAGCTCTTCCAGCACCTCCGCGTCGGTGGAAAAGCCGGTCTTGGTCTTCTTAACCGGCGGCAGGCCAAGCTTCTCAAACAGGATGGCGGCCAGCTGCCGCGGGGAATTGATGTTGAACTCCTCCCCGGCCAGGCGGTATATCTCCTCCGTAAGCTCCTGCAGGGCCCTATCGAACTCTTCTCCCATAACGTCCAGGGTAAGGCGGTCCACCGCCACCCCGCTCCTCTCCATGGCGGCCAGAACCCGGCTTAAGGGGAGCTCCACCTCTCTGTAGAGCTTTTCCATGGCGGCCAGGCGCACCTTTTCCGCTAGCACCCGGTGGAGCCTTAGCACCCCATAGGCGCGGCCCGCAACACTAAGTAAGGGCTCGTCCCGGTCCTCCACCAGGGCCACGTCCAGGTGTTCCAGGCAGAGGGCGGGCAGGTCGTGGCGGGAGGCCGTGGGATCCAGAAGATAACCCGCTATCATGGTATCGCCCGCCGGGTCGGCCACCCGCGCCCCGGACTCGGCCAGCCACAGCATGGCCGCCTTGGCATCGTGAAACAGCAGTCCTTCCCTGCCCGCCGCCAGGGGCTCCAGGGCCGCCGCCACGGCGCGACGGGGCCACCCGCCTGGCAGCACGGCCGTCTGCCCCTCCCAGGCCAGGGCCAGGGCCGCCAGGTCGGCCTCCATGTAGTTGGGGGAAGTATATTCCAGTTCCAGGGCCACTTCGCCCCGGCCGGCCAGGTCCCGCACCAGCCCCTCAAGCTGCCCGATCCCTTCCAGCACCAGGGGGCGGGGCGCCTCCAGGCCCCTCACCTCCACCCGCCCCTCCTCTTTCTTGAGCTCCTCCATTTCCTTGAGCACGCCCCTCAAGAGGCTGTTGAACTGGAGCTCCTTGAACAAGGCGAGCAGAGCCTCGTAGTCCGGCCTCCTCCTCCGGCAGTACTCCAGGTCCAGCTCTACCGGCGCACGGCAGTCGATGGCGGCGAGCCTTTTGGCCAGGCGGGCCTGGTCGGCGTGGGCCTGCAGGTTTTCCGCCATCTTCCGCCGTTTTATCTCGCCCGCCCGGGCCAGCACGGTTTCCAGGTCTCCGAACTGCTGCACAAGCTGCACGGCCGTCTTTTCGCCGATCCCTGGGACGCCCGGAATGTTGTCCGAGGCGTCCCCCATCAGGGCTTTAACATCGATGAGCTGGGGGGGCTCCAGCCCGTACTGGGCCCTCACCGCCAGCAGATCATAAACCTCCACCTGGGATATGCCCCGGCGCATGAGCATGACCTTGGTTTTTTCACTAACGAGTTGCAGGGCATCCCGATCTCCTGTTAAAATTAGACAGGCCAGACCCTTGTTCTCCGCCTGGCGGGCCAGGGTGCCAATGAGGTCGTCGGCCTCAAATCCCTCGCACTCATAAGTAGCGATCCGCCAGGCCTGGAGGAGTTTCTTAATCAGCGCAAACTGGGGCCGCAGTTCCACCGCCGTTTCCGGCCGGTGACCCTTATAGGTGGCCAGGAGCTCCGTCCGGAAGGTCACCCTGCCGTGGTCAAAGGCCACGGCCACGTAATCCGGCCCGGCTTCTTCCAGGGCCTTCTGCAGCATAAGGGTGAAGCCGTATACGGCGTTGGTAAACGCCCCTGCGCTGTTGCTCAAAAGGGGGAGGGCGTGAAAGGCGCGGTGGGCTACGCTATTACCGTCCACCAAAAGCAGTTTTCCCCGCATATGACTGCTCCTTCAGCGTTCTGGCTTTATCCATTGTACCCTATTCCGCCCACTTCCAGCAATGTTTCCGGGAGGGTAACTTCTTATGGAACTGAACCTCGAACCCTGCGGCAAGAACCGCTACCGCCTGCGGCCCTCGGGGGACATGCGGGCGGAAGTGCTGGTTTTCTTAAGTCCCAGCCTCCGGCAGCAGTTCGACGAAACAGAGGCCCTAAAACAGCTGGCCGATGCCGCCACCCTAGAAGGGGTGGTTTCCCCGGTCATCGGCATGCCGGACATCCACACCGGCTTCGGGCTACCCATCGGCGGAGTCATGGCCACCGACGCCGGGTCCGGGGTGGTGTCCGCCGGCGCGGTGGGCATGGACATCAACTGCGGCGTGCGCCTCTTGAGAACCCGCCTGGAAGCCGCGGCCTTGAGTGAGAGCCGCCTGGAAAAGCTGCTGGCCGCCATAGAGAAACGCGTGCCCGCGGGCGTGGGCCGGGCCAGCCTGTTCCGCGAATTCAGGGAGGCCGACCTGGAGGCCGTCTGCACCGGGGGTGCCGCCTACTTCATCCGCAAGGGATACGGCCTGCCGGGAGATGAAGGGGCCATAGAGGCCGGAGGCGCCCTGCCGGGCGCGAGCCTGAAGGCCGTCAGCCGCGAGGCCAGGGAGCGCTCCGACCAGCTGGCCACCATAGGGGGCGGCAATCATTTTATCGAGATAGGCAGGGTAGAGAAAGTCTTCTGGCCCGAAGGGGCGGGCATCATGGGCCTTGAGGAGGGTAAGGTGACCGTCCTCATCCACACCGGCAGCCGGGGCTTCGGCCACCAGATCTGCACCGACTATTCGGACCGGATGGCCCGGGCGGCGGCCAAATACAGCCTGCGCCTGCCCAGCAAGGGGCTGGCGGCCGCGCCCATCAGTTCCACCGAGGGCCGGGATTACCTGGCGGCCATGGCCTGCGCCGCCAACTTCGCCTTTGCCAACCGCCAGCTCATCACCTTCCTGGTGCGGGAGGCCTTTGAGGAGGTATTAAAGCTCCCCCTGGAAGAGATGGGCCTGGAACTGGTTTACGACGTGGCCCACAACATTGCCAAGTTCGAAGAGCACGGGGGCCGGGAGCTCCTGGTGCACCGCAAAGGGGCCACCAGGGCCCTGCCCGTCGGCCACCCGGAGGTCCCGGCCCGCTACCGCGGGATAGGCCAGCCGGCCATCATCCCCGGCAGCATGGGCACCGCCTCCTACGTGGTGGTGGGGACCGACCGCATAGCCGAAACCTTCCACTCCGTAAACCACGGCGCCGGCCGGGTCATGTCCCGCAAAAAAGCACGGACCTCCCTGTCCGTCGAGGAGTTGCGCGCCTCCATGGAAGGGGTGCTCCTCAGGGCAAAGAAACTCCGCTCCCTCCTGGACGAGGCACCCCTGGCCTACAAGGACATCGACGAAGTGGTGGGGACCCTGGTGGACGCCGGCCTTACCCGCCCTGTGGTCCGGCTTAAACCCCTGGCCGTCATCAAGGGAGAAGGCGACGAGGCTTAAACCTGGCAGAAAGCCCATCTTTTTGCATAATTTGCCTTCCAAGGGGCACCCTATCCTCCAGCAGAGGAGGTGAAAGCCCTTGCCCCGCATTAAGTGCTCCGTAACCCAGTGCCTCTACCACCAGGACGATGAATGCAGGGCTTCCAGCATCTTCGTGCGCCCCAAAGACCCGGACTACATGACGGCCGACGCCGACGACACCGCCTGCGCAACGTTCGTACCCAAACATAATGCCTCCTAGCGGCGCCGGCTTTTTTACCGGCGGCAGAGCTTTTTCGGACAAAAACTTTAAGACCTTCCGGTTTTCGGGTACCGGGCAACGCCGGGGTTAGTACCCGGTACCCGAAAATTTTGACCGGGGCCCTTGAATCCCGGGCACTAAATAAAAAGCTGCCGGCTAAAGCGGCAACGGACATAACTTATATCACTCCCAGTCACTTATTCCCTTTCCATAATTCCATAGGCGTGCACCCGTTTAGCAATACGCAAGGCTTTCCTGGCATCGTTTTCGTTAGGCCAGCCTTCAGGGGGGCCCACCTACCAGGCCGAACCCCAAACCGCATTCACCTCTTCGCTATGCAAGCGGCTGCTTGAGCCAACTCTAAGAACTGTGCAGCCTCTTTGTTGCCGGGATCTAACATGAGCACCCGGGTAAAGGCGTTCTTTGCATCTTCCCACCGCTCTACTTTGATCATCAGCAGACCCACTCGCATCAAGAGTTCATGGTCTTCGGGATTCATGCGGAATCCCTCAAAGTAACATTCCCCGGCTCTCTCCCAATCCTCCAGGCCAAAAAGAGAGTTTCCTTTCACTAAGTAAAACTCGCTCTGAAGTGACTTTGGGAGAGACCCCGGTTCCAAGAAACTCAAAAGAGCAAGCGCCTCCTCAAACTGCCCGAGGGCGTTGAGGCAGCGTGCCGCAAGGAGAGCAGAACGCGGGTTCTGGTCCAGGGAGCCGCCATCAACAAAAGGCCTCAACACTTCGAGGGCCTCTTCCACCTTTCCGCGAAGAACTAGAACCTGGGCGAGGTTGGTGGCTGCCGCCGCATGCGCAGGGTCTTCGGCCAGCACTGTGCGGAAAATCTCTTCCGCTTCATCAAGTCTAGTTTGGGCCAGAGCAATGCAGCCGCGCTCGTTCCTGACGTCCGGCAGGTCTGATACATTCCGAAGTGCTTCTTCAGCCTCCTTCAGCCGTCCCAAGCCCCTCAAAGCCCGCGCTTTGAGGACAAGGGCAGCCGTGCTATCTGGCTCGTTCTCAAGGACTTTCTGCGACGCCTCCAAGGCGACCGTCCACTCCCCGGCCTCCGCGGCTTTGCCCGCCAGGCGCAGCCACAATCGGCCCTCCAGGGCAGGCGCAAGCCGCGTCCCCGCAACATGCTCCCGTGCCGCTTCTAACTCTCCCTGGGCCAAGAGCACTTCCAGGTACTCGAGATGGGGTTCGAGGGCATCCGGGAGATAGTCAACGCCCCGGCGGGCCCACTTAAGGGCCTCGCGGAGCTTTCCCTGCAAGCGCTTTACCCGAGCAAGACCCATAAGGGCAAAGACATTCGCGAAGTCTCCTTCAAGGACTTGCTTGTACTCCTGCTCGGCCTCTGCATACCTCTTACCCTTTTCCAGGAGGGACGCTGCGGCTAGGCGAGCGCGCCACAGTTTGATGGAAGTATCCGTCTGGTTAAATATCTGATACAGGCTGGCCGGAGGATCGGGCAGGGAAGCAGCCGTGCGGTAAGCCCCAATGGCTTCCTCAACACGGCCCAAGGCTTCAAGGACCTGCCCTCTGGTAAAGTGGCACTCGGGCAGAGGGGCTTCGCAGGCCTTCTCGGCATACTCGAGGGCGAGTTCCCTCTTCCCGCAGGCCAGGGCCGCCCGCGCCGCATGCCAGAAGGCAGAAGGACGCTTCTCGACGGCCCCCGGCGTCTCGAGCTTTAGGTAATGCTCGAGGGCCTCTAACGCCTCCGCCGCCTGCCCGCTGCCAAGAAGGGATAGACCGTAGTTGTACCAGTCAAAGGGAGACTCCCTTTCTGCCGTGACTTGCCTCAGGATTTCAAGGTTACGAGAACGTTTCTGCTTCTTTCCCATTACACCCGGCAGATAACCGTAGTGCACAACGTAAGGGCCGCCCACGAGCTCGCGCGGGAGCGAAGTGACCAGTTGCTCGTGAATCTCCCCCACATACCGGGCGTCGGGAGCTCGCCAGAAAAGCCTTATGTTCGCCTGGTCGGTAAAGTGCGCCAGGAACTCATTGTGGTAATTATAAGTACGGAGGTAGTATACCTTCGGCTCCCCACGCTCGGCCAAACGCCGCAGGCAGGCTCCTGCCGCGGGGGTCAGATACTCATCGGCGTCCAGGGTGAGGACCCAACCCTCCCGTATCTCCTCAAGGTACGCGTTGCGCGCCGCGGCGAAGTCTACGTTCCACTCGTGGCGCAGGAGGCGTGCCCCATAGCTTGCGGCAACCTCGGCCGTACGGTCCTGGGAGCCGGTGTCGACCAGCACAATGTCGTCGACAAAGGGAAGGGCCTGCTCCAGGCACCCGGCAAGGAACGCCTCCTCATCTTTGACGATCATCGCCAGTGTGATCTTCTGTGCTCCTTTGGGGGTGCGGAGTTCCTCCTCCGGTGTAGGCCAGGGCCTCCCGCAGCGCACTAAACTACAGTTCACCTCAGCAAGGGCCCTTGTAAGACTCTCTTCGAAAAACCTGTTACCGAGGTGAGTGGGGAGAACCCCCACAGGTACTTCTCCGGGAAGGCAGGCCCCGAGGGCCCCGTAAAACTTCACCATACCCTCTTCCCGGACTCGCTCCCAGTGTGACCAGAAGAGCGGTTGATGCCCGTCCCACTCGGCGGCCTCCCGTAAGAAAAGGCGCAGGAAGCGGCGCGGCCCCCAGTAAAAAACCTTGTCCTCATTAGCGACTGCAGAGACAAGTTGATTGAAATGGAACGCCGCGTTAGCCCACCATACAGTGCGCCCCGAACCGGTACCGTCAGGAAATAACGGAAATATAATCTCACTTTCCCCCAGGCCCGCCTCCCGGATAATTTTTCTTCCTTCTTTCTCAGTACCGTCAAGAAGAAGGAAACGGCCTCTAACGTTTTTCACCCGCACTTATCTCACCTCCTGCCCGGCCCGGTTTGCCATACGCAAACCCAAACTTTTTAACTCGCAACTAACCGGCAGGCTTGCGAAATATCACTGCACATCAGAACAAAGTTATTTCTCAAATGAACCAACCATTTCCACTCCAGACCCACCTATTAAAATTCGAGTTAGAGGCGAGTTTGCTGGGGCCTATGTCTTCTAAAAGGTGAACACAACAACGTAGTCCGTGTCCTGCGGAGTGTTAGTACACGTGTCACAGCTAACGTTGCCGGAAGTGGTACCGCCAACCCATACGAAACTCCTTCCTGCAGAAGTGATATCAGCAATGACCTCCCAATGAGGAGGGTAGCCGCCCCTTCTTCTCTCGGCCGACGCCACCCAAAACTTTGCCGACCCCATGTCCTCCAGAATCTGTCTATCCCAATTCCTTCTTGAACCGTGATGAGGCAAAAGGCAGACCATGGTAGCATTCAGCCTGTCGCCAAAGTGCTGGCGGAATTGGTTGTACATTCCCCCATCTTTAACCAACTGCCGATAGTTCAAGTCCCCAAGGAGAAACTGCCCTAACTTATTTTCCCAACCAAGTAGCTTTAGGAAAGCGCACCAGGTGTCCTGCGGGCAACATTCTACAAGCGTTTTGTATAAACTTCCATGGATACCACCATAGTCCAAGCAGTGCCCTGCTTCCATCGCTGATATATTTTCCATCAGTGGGGCGTGCCAAAGGAGCAATGAGGTGAAATTTAAATTTTCTCCTTTTGGTAATAACTTGCTGTAGCGCTTCCTCAGCTTCTGCAAAAGAAATGGATCAGAAAGAAGTGCCAAGGCAGTATCTCCACGTTGCCCGAGAACTAACCTAACACTAGGCTGCTTTGCTACCCACTCCCTAAAGCAGGCAATCTCATTCTCAGACATAGGAACGCAGTAAAGGACAAACTCCCACAGCACCGGTCCTCTGACTTCATTGGAGTTCGGAGTAGGTACACCAATCCACAGCCGTCCGTCCGTACGATAATCTTTCCAGGAACTATCCTCTTCGGAAAGAATACTCCTTTCCATGGTCTCGTCCAATGGCTCTAAGCCCTTTAAGTAAACATGGTATCCGGGCAAACCCTCAATGTTTACGGGGTCATATTGAAGAGGACGTCCCGTCCGACCGGAACCTCTACTAGTTAATAGAATCACTTTCTTGACACCCTGCTCCATTAGAAAACCTACGGGGTCATATAACAAGTCCAAGTACCAACGTGAGGACTGGTAAATGCCTTGAGGTAATACCAAGGCAAGTAGTAATCTCTCCCACGGAGATAGGTACGGTAGGAAAGCATAATCCACCCTCACTCCTGCCTTAAGAAGCCCTTCCAAGCCTGAAACATGGTCATAATGGAGATGAGAAATGAAAAGAAAAGGTAGCACCTTTACTCTTCTGTCCTGTTCCGCTACTTCAGGAAGATGCTTTCGCACAAACTTTTTAGCCTTCGCAAAAATCTTACGCTGTGAACTGCTTCCGCAGTCGTAGACAAAACTGAAGTCGCCGATTTTGCCGGTGTAGAAAAGCCCGTGCCCTACTCCATGAAAACAAAACTCGCATACAATACACTCTTCAGGTAACAGCGCCACCCCTTTTTCTGAAAAGGTTCATTAGGGACACTCAATGCTGCCCAAAGGAATAGAAAAAACGTCATCGGTTCCAGGGCTCTCACGGTCTTTTCAGCTTTTCGGCCTAGGAGCCCTAGCATCACCTGCAGCTGCAGGTTGGTCCGGGCTAACACGGTTGTGGCGGCCTGCCGCAAATATTCGCTTGGTGAACTCCTTCGTCTCCACCGCCTATAAACTTCCCTATGCGATACGCGGTGCTGCAGAAGTTTTCGAAGGCGGTACCGAGGTCATTTATGGCGAGTTCCCCGTTCGGTTAAGGGCGCAGTTTAGTACACCGGATGCTCCTCGCCTTTCCTCCCTGGCAATGTTTTAGCTTTCCGATAAGGCCTTCATTTGCTATTATCGACCAAGGTCCTACGGACTTAAGTCCCACTTGGTAAAGGAAGAGGGGCCACGTAAATTTCATCACCTAAATCCACAGCAAAACGCTTGGGGACCGGCTGCTTTCCCCATGCGCTGACCGGCAAGTCCCCCCTGGGAAATGTACATCGCGGGACCGGATTTAAATTCCACTTAACGAGACCTAGTCCGCGATTCCTTTATTTTCCTCCGTTCCCACTCCGTCGTTGTACCCTATTTCACATGTGAGTAGGATTTAACCCTTCCGCCAGGCCATTAGCTCATAGTCAGAGACAGGGATGTGGTTCTTCTGCGAAGTCGCTCCGATAACTGTGGGGAGTATTTGAACTCCCGCTTAAAGGCAGGCGGCAAGAGCAGCGAAGGAGGCCAGCCCAGGAGTCGAACAGGTGTTTACGCTTACGGACGAAGAAGGCCGGCTAGTGGACCTAACGGCCGTCGCTGAGGCCAGGCTGGTGATCCCCTCAGCGGGCAAAGGGTGTAAAGGTTATGCACCTTTGCCGAAGGACGAGTGGTGAGGTACGTGGCCACGGCCGAGGACCCTGCCGCGCCGGGCCTGCTGATGGAAGTGGAGGTGCACTTCCCTGGCGGCCGGGTGCTGCTGAGCAAGGTAATCAGGGAGCAGGTGGAAGGGAGGCTGTAGGTGCCGGAAAATGCAAAGGCCTCCCGGCTTGCGGGAGGCCTGCCGTGACTGCTCCAGTTTACCTGCCCAGGAGCTGCAGCACCATCTGCGGCTGCATGTTGGCCTGGGCAAGCATAGCCGTAGCGGCCTGCTGGAGAATGTTCAGCTTGGTGAACTCCATCATTTCCTTGGCCATGTCCACGTCGCGGATGCGGGATTCGGCTGCGGTTAGGTTTTCAGCAGCGGTGCCGAGGTTGTTGATAGTGTGCTCGAGACGGTTCTGGTAGGCACCGAGTTTGGACCGTTCTGCCGAAACGGTTTCAATGGCCTTGTTAATGGTAGTAATTGCGTTGTTGGCCGAGGACGCACTGGACACATCGATACCCTTTACTTCAAGCGTGATATTCTCAGTAGGAGCCGCACCCAAAGTGAATAGCTCGTTTCCAGCCGCATCCACATATTTCGTCCCGTCCGTAGATGTGCCTATAACCTGGCCAGTAGAATCTATCAGTTTCTTGTTTGCTGCATCCAAAGTGTACGTTCCAGCTTCCAGACGCTTGTTGTCCACCGTGGCGGTACCAGTGGCTTCATTGCTGGTCGTGTCAATGGTAATAGTGCCGCTGATGACTTTATCGCTGAAGACAATCTTATCGGTACTGGTGGCGTCAGCTGTGGCAGTATACGTCTTACCATCCGCACTTGTGGCGATTACTAAACCGTTGCTGTCAACAAGCTGATATTTACCACTTGCTGAATCGTATTTCACCGTGTAGGTGCCATCGCTAAAGCTGCTGTTTGTATTAGTAACCGTTCCAGTAGCAGTATAGGTCACATCACCTACTACACCCAGGGCGAATCCTCTCATATCCTTTATCTCCAGTGAAAGGTTCTGGTTCTCGTTGGCGCCGATGTGGAAGGTTCCCTTGAAAGTGCCATTCAAGAGTTTTTGGGTGTTGAATTCGGTAGTATTGCCAATCCGGGCAAGTTCTTGTGCAAGCTGATCTATTTCTTTCTGTATTTCCGACCGGTCAACGGCGGTATTCGTATCGCTGGCGGATTGGACGGCCAGCTCCCGCATCCGCTGCAGGATGGAGTGGGTTTCGTTTAGTGCGCCCTCAGCCGTTTGAATCAGCGAGATAGCATCCTGCGCATTCTTAGACGCCATCTCCAGTCCGCGAATCTGGGCCCGCATCTTCTCGCTGATGGCCAAGCCTGCAGCATCATCCCCAGCCCGGTTGATACGGAGGCCTGACGACAATTTCTCCAACGACTTAGCCGCCATCATGTTGTTAATTGACAACTGACGATAGGTGTTTAACGCCGAGATATTGTGGTTAATCCTCATACCTTCTCCGGCTTCCCTGGGAAGCCCTGTCTATTTCCCTTGCCGCTTCCAGCGGAGGGCAGGTGGTAACCTGCCGGGAAGCCGAAATCCACCTCCTTGTGATTAGTTAACTTCATTAGAGCTGCTGCGAGCGGGTATCAGGCCGCTTCATTCCCGCCCTGTGAGGCCGGCCACGCGCCCTCCAGAAGTTCAGCCCGCTTCACGGGCACCTCCTCCGGCGCCTCGATGCCGACCCGGACATAATTGCCGATTACCTCGACTATCTTCACCCGTATGCGGCCGTCTATCATGATGGACTGGCCCTCCTTACGGGTTATTATAAGCACCTCCTCCCACCTCCCTCCCTGGTAGTGATTCCGCCTCCCTGCTGTGCCTTCACTTCAACATATCGACAGCGGTCCCGCGGACTTTAGTCCCTCCCGCAAAGGATTGTGGGCTCTATGCGTATCATCGAGACCCACCTGGCCTTCCGTGACAAACCGGCCCGCCGGAGCAGTACCGAATACATCGTCCTGCACCACGCGGCCGCCAGCCGGTGTACGGTATACGATGTCCACCAGTGGCATTTAGACAGCGTAGAGCCCGACGGCACCCGATGGACAGGCATCGGGTATCACTTCTTCCTTGACAAGGCCGGCAGGTTTTACCGCGGCAGGCTAATAGATTTCGCCTACAGCCACGCGTCCGGGTAACTATTTCGCGCGAAACCCCCTATGTTGCCCACTGGTTGTGGTAAAATTGTACCCAAGGAGTAAGTGACCATTGCAAGCTTGTTAACTGCCAAAGGCTATATGTTGCCGGATGATAATTGGAATGCTAAGAGCAGGGAGGAATGAGACCAATGCGCTTTAAGGTAATATTGGAATGGGATGAGGAAACAGGTGTTTACGTGGCTACTGTTCCGGCCCTGCCGGGATGTGCCACCCAGGGAAGGACACGGGAGGAGGCCCTAGAACGAGTAAAAGAAGCTATTGCCGTGACCGTAGAAGGCCTCAAGGTCACGGGCCAGCCGGTTCCTTCGGGTGATGTAGATATTTCGATAGCCGAAGTGGTGATACCGGCTTGAGCAGGCTTCCGCGGGTCACAGGAAAAGAGATGCTACGGGCCTTACAGCGAGCCGGATTCGTTGTGATACGTATTCAGGGAAGCCACCACTTCCTGAGCCACCTACAAGATCCAAGCCGCTGGGCCACAGTGCCGGTACACGGTAAGGAGACGCTATCGCCTAAGGTGGTCAGCGCCATTTTGAAAAGTACCAGGCTATCGCCAGAAGAGCTAAGGGAGCTGTTATAGCAATGCCACGAGGGGAGAAACGCTTTCTAGAAACCTGTACAAGTGGCGAAAAACGGACGGGAGGGTTAGTGTGCTGCCAGACCTTTGGTACTGGGTTAAGCCTTACAACCCGCATAAAAACTTAAAACCTCCTTCCCGTTTTGGCCGGTAGGAGGCTTTTCATCGGGAACGGATTCACGGTTTTAAAGTGCCTCTGGAAGATTTGCCCGAACCCGTGAACCCTTGATTTTCCAACTGGTGCCGAAGGCGGGAGTCGAACCCGCACGGGGTGTGAGCCCCACCGGATTTTGCGTCCAGCATTGCAGGCCACTGAAGCCCACCGCTGGAGGCCTTGCGTTTCCTTGCCTCCAACCTCCGGTTTCGGCCCTCCTGCCGGCACCACCGGATTAGCCTCTCTCCATCAGATTCTCGCTACATTTTCGCAAAATCCTGCTCAAGCAAGAAGGTTTTTGAACTCCTCAACGGTTAGTCCGGCCTGCTCCAGTATGCTCTTCAAAAGCTTCGGCTTTAGGATTTCACCAGAATGTACAGGAACAGTAACCAGACTTTTAGCACCCGGCTTCCGCAAATGGTGGTGGCTACCCTGTATTCTTACCACCACAAAGCCAGCCTTCTTCAACGCACTGACTACTTCTTTACCTGTAACCCTGGGCAGCCTGCTCATGAGGCTATCTCTACCTGCACTTCAGCTATTTCAACGTCTTTAGTAGGCAGGGGTAAACCTTCTTGAGCTAAAGCCGCAAGGTGGCCCGCTATAGCCTCTTTTACCCTCTCCAGGGCTTCTTCAACGGTGTCTCCTTGGGTGAAACATCCGGGCAAGGCGGGCACGGAAACAACATACCCCTTACCTTCCTCGTCCCACTCTAGGATAACTTTGTAGCGGTAAAGCATATTGCTATACCTCCCTAGACTAGACGTTCTTTTCTGCTCTTCCAAAAGCCAAAGGGTAGCGGCTCCCCATGTTTTTTAAGCTCTCGATGTACCCTCTTATGGCGTCCTCGGCCATTGCCAAAGCTTCTTCCTTAGTTTCCCCTTGGGTGACGCAACCCGGTAGTGCCGGTACAGAAGCGATATAGCCTCCTTCCTCGGCGGGTTCGAGGTAGACAATGAAGCGGGCCATGTTCTTCCCTCCTAAGACGCATTCCAGCCCTTACATAGTATGCCTTGGTTAAGTAAGTTTTAGCTTTTCTGTGGGCAAAATCCTGCTCAAGTGGGAGAGTTTTTTAAAAAGACTTTCAGCTTCTGCCTCTCCCTCTCCTTCCGCTTGTCCTCTGCCCTCCTGCTTCGGTTCCGGCCACTGCAGCAAAACATTCAGGCTTCTATTGCCCGAGCGGTCTAAAGCGGTAGGAAGCTCAGGCGACAACGGGTTTTCTTCCCAAACAACTGGCCCGCATATTTCTTGGCTCTCGGTTTCCGGGCTAACCGGCGGCGGAAGATGGCTTCCAGGTGGCGGCCAGGCGAAAGTAATCTACCTCGTATTTTCAACTAGCGACACAATAGGCATAACCTGCCCTGGCTCTACCTCCAAAAGCCTTTCTTCATAACTCACCCTGTCGCCTTCAAAAACCGGCCTCGTTATCTTGATTTCTCTGCAGCCAGGCACTAGAGACACCCGGCCCACATTCAGCCACTTTCGGAAAAGATCCTCAGGTATTTTCCCTTCCCAGGACTGGGACAGCCCTATCTCAACAGGAGGGTAGCAAAACCCCTCTTCGGTTACATGGAGGACAAGAATCCGGTTTATCGTTTCGCTGGGCACTGCGCATTCCCAAAGTCTAAACCTCCGAAAATCCCAGTACCAACGCTTGACCTCCTTCATATCAGGGAGCAGCCAAATAACAGGCTCGCCTCGCCACTCTTTTTGTGCTCGCTGTAAATCACGGGCATAAGCGGCATTAAGGGGGCTTAGCTCGAACATGGGAAGCCAAACCTGAACCCGCTGGCGTGGGCAATCCGATACCTCCCTGTCGCACGAAATGTCGCACGAAGATTTTCTCTGCACCAAGTTTATCATAGCATTGAGCAAAACGAAAGGAGGGCTTCTATGGTCACTAACCTTAGGCTCCTACGGGTGCGGAAAGGGTTGACCCTCAAATATATGGCCGCTCAAATCGGCCTTAACGAAACCTGGTACTGCCGCATGGAAAGAGGCCAGAACTATATTCCGCCACACTACCGCAAAAAAACTGCTGAGTTTTTTGGTGTTCCCGTCTCCGAAATCTGTGACGAAGCCACCGGCCGGCCGGTGCTGGTGGATAACTGCACTTCTTCGACGGTTTACCACCCTGGAGGGTGGCCCAGGAGTTAGGCATAAGCGAAAGCAACTTCTACCGCTACGAGAAGGAAGTCCTTGTCCTGCTGGCCCATAGGTTGGGGCTGTAGGCCTTCTAGAACGGCCTAGAAATAGCCTACAAGTGGCCTCTATCTTTGCAGGGATACTTC
This sequence comes from Thermanaeromonas sp. C210, assembly GCF_013167955.1. Lineage (NCBI taxonomy): Bacteria > Bacillati > Bacillota > Clostridia > Neomoorellales > Neomoorellaceae > Thermanaeromonas > Thermanaeromonas sp. C210. Next base: position 793,953 of record NZ_BLWF01000001.1, on the reverse strand, counting down.
CCTACGCTACCGAGAAAAAAGTGGCTTCTAACCGGCGGTATAAATGGCAGTGCCGGAAGGCTTTGGGTGAAGTGCAACAAGAGAAACAAAACCCTGTGGAAGTGCAACAAGCGAACCTTGTCAACCTTGACACTGGCCGGTTTTACCTTGACAACCTTGACATGGCGAAAAGCGAAATCATTTCGTCTTTCGTCACCGGAGGGTAGGGGAGGCAAAAATCCCTGGAACCGCCAGCATGTAGACCGCCGGCCTGGGCTTCTTTGCATGACCGCAGGTTTTGGCAAGGGGGGATAGGGGCTTCAATCCTCTTATACCCCTGGCCTTTAGACCGCCGGTCCGGTGCTTTGCACACAAAATGGGGTAAAAAAAACGGATTTTCACGGGGAGGCGTGAAATATGGCTACAAAGTCCAACAAAACCCAACACAAAGAGGCCCTTTCAATAGAGCAGCTTAACGCTATAGATCTGCTCGTTCTAGGCAAGACGGACAAGGAGGTTGCGGAGGCCGTTGGTGTTCATCGGTGTACGGTAACTTCCTGGAGGCTTTATAATCCCTACTTCGAGGTTGACAAACCTGTCGCTCACCTTCTTCCGCTTGAAGCCCGCTAATGTGTTGGTGCTTATGTAGCCTTCCTCAAGGCAGTACTGGAAGAAGGCCCGCAGGTAAATGAGGCACAGCATGTGGGATGTTCGGCGAAGAAGGGGGTAACATGCTCACGGTAATCGTCGAGAGTCCTCTTGGAGGCACCTTCGGCCTGTTTCCTCAAGATAAACTCTTCTAGTACCTCCCGCCATGTGGTGGGTGCTGGGTTAAGCCTTACGACCTGCATAGAAAAGTTTAAGCCTCCCTTCCGTTTCTGGCCGGTAGGAGGCTTTTTCATCGGGAACGGATTCACGGTTTTAAAGTGTCTCTGGAAACTTTCGCCAAACCCGTGAACCCTTGATTTTCCTACTGGTGCCGAAGGCGGGAGTCGAACCCGCACGGGGTGTGAGCCCCACCGGATTTTGAGTCCGGCGCGTCTGCCAGTTCCACCACTTCGGCACGTTTTTGACGAGATTATTCTACCACAAGGTCAGTCTCCTGGCAAGGGCCTCCCGGCCTCGGCCTCGCTCCACCCCTCATATATCCTCCTGGGGTAGGCCAGCTTGATGCCCCGCTCCTGGCAGGCGAGCCATATCCTTTCCCGCAATATCCTCTCAATTTTCCACAGAGAGGCTGGTTTGGTCTTGGCAATGATGGTAAACTGGGCACCCCTCTCCGATTTATCAATGTCGGTCACGCCGTAGATTTGCGGGGGCTCGGCCAGGCCGTTCTCCCCCGGAAGAAAATCGTCGTAGTACTCCCTCTCCACCTCCCGGCAGACCTGTTCCAGTACTTCCCGGATGAGCCGGGGATTCTCCTCGAAGGGGAAGGTCGCGGTCACAATGGCCCGGAGCTGTTCCCGGTTGTAATTGCGCACGGTTTTTATCTCGCTGTTGGCAATGTAATATTTGGCCCCCGACCATTCCCGTATGGTGGTCATGCGCAGGCCCAGCTCTTCTACCGTGCCGCTCACCTTTTCGTTTATCTGCACGAAATCTCCCACTCGGAACTGGTCTTCAAAGATGATGAAGAAGCCGGTAATGAGGTCCTTGACCAGACTCTGGGCGCCGAAGCCCACGGCCAGGCCGACGATCCCCGCGCTGGCCAGGAGCGCGGTCACGTTTACCCCCAAAACGGGGAGGACGGTGAGGAAGGCCAGGAGGTAAATGGAATACCGGGCCCCCGACCGGAACAGGGTTTCCAGGGTTTTCTTTTTGTGGTCCTCGATCCGGGCCAGGTCGAAGAAGCGCGTGATCAGGCGGTCGGCTACCTTGAGGAGTATCACGGCGGCCAGGACGATGGCCGCCACCCCGGAGGCGCGCTGGAGCACAACGGCCGTGGGCCCCTCCATCAACTGCCAGAGGCGGTCCAAGTCGAACATCAGCGGCCACCCTCCCTCGCGGCTTCCCCCGCCGGGAGCATGGCGGCCACGCCGGGCAGGATGACATCGGCCAGACCCTCCAGTTCGGAGGCGCTGCAGGCCCCGCTGGTGACGCCCACCGTCACCTTCACCCCGGCCCGCTTGCCCATTTCCATGTCCAGGAGGGAATCCCCCACCATGGCGCACTCGGAAGGCGACAGGCCCATGCGCCGGGCGGCCAGGTAGATCATTTCGGGGTCCGGCTTGCTGTTGCCCACCTCGTCCTGGCAGGCGTAGGCGGAGACGTAGGGTTTAAGACCGCACAGATCCATGAGCGCCTCGGTTCTTTTCCGGTCGTCGTTGGTGGCCACAGCCAGGCGGAAGCCCGCCCCGTGGAGACGCCTTACAGCCTCCTCAACCCCCGGTATGAGGACCGCCTGCCAGTCCAGCCCGCCCTGCTCATCACAGGAGGCAAAGGCCGCCAGGGTCTTTTGCAGGCCCTCATCCCAGGGGATGCCCTCGTAAAGGAAAAGGACGGTGGCCACGGCTGCGGCGGTCTGGTAGCGGGTGCCCACGACAATGGGGCTGCGGCGGACCACGGTATTGTCCTCCCCCAGGCCCATGGCCCGCATGATGAGTTCCTTGACCTCCTGCCGCAGGGTAAAGTAGCGTACCAGGTACTCCACCCGGCGGCGGATAAGCCGGGGCCAGATGACAAAGGAATCAAGGAGCGTGCCGTCTTTGTCGAAAATGATGCCGCGACAAGGGATGATTTGCGAACCCAAACGTAGCTTCATCCTTCTACCTCTTTCTTCGCCGGTATACGACAAGGAGCAAGATTTTTTTGCAGGCCGGCAGGAAATTGGGGTGTAAAGGCGAATCTCTTTTTTTGCTGGCAAATTTTGACGATAAAGGGGTTATCCTAGGTGTCCCAGGACATCATCACCATTAAAGGTACGCGCAAGGGCTTGGTTATCCTTCTGGATGGCAACCGCGACTTTGCAGAGCTCAAGGGAGCCCTGGCGGCTAAATTCGCGGCGGCCCGCGGGTTTTTCCAGGGCGCGCCCTTTATTCTTTCCCCTTCCCGCCCCTTGAGCACCAGCCAGGCGGCCGAGCTGGAAGAGCTCTGCCGTCACCACGGCCTCATCCCGGCCCAACAGCAGGAACTTGCCCGCCGGACTCCACCCACGGCCTGCACCCCAGCGGAGGCAGTGCAGGAAGACCTGCCCACCGCCCTGGTGGAGCGCAACCTGCGGTCCGGCCAGGAGTTGGCCGTGGAGGGGCACCTGGTGCTCCTGGGGAACGTCCACCGGGGGGCCACTGTGAAGGCCGGAGGCAGCATTTTTATCCTGGGTACCTTAAGGGGCGTAGCCCACGCGGGGTACCTGGGGGATGAAGGGTCCGTGGTGCTGGCCTTGCGCATGCAACCCTCCCAGATCCGTATCGCCGGGGCCGTGGCCCGGGCGCCCGGGAAGGCCGAGGAACGGCCCTATCCTGAGATAGCCCGCCTCAACGGCGGCCGCATTGTCATCGAGCCCTACGGCGCCCCTCCGGGGGAAGCCGCCGTGCCGTTCCTCTTACCGGCAGGGGGGCGCTCCCGGAGCAGGCGGAACGGCCTCAGGCGCAAGGCGCGGTCGAGGGGTTAGTACCAGGCTTCGCCCACGATATGTATTTTGAGGAGGTTGGTGCGGCCCGGTATAAAGGCCGGCACGCCGGCGGTAATGACCACCAGGTCGCCCTCCCGGACCTGTCCCGACGCAACGGCCGCGTTTACCGCGGCCTGCACCATCTCATCCGTTCCCCGGGCCCTTTCCACCAGGAGGGGCTCCACCCCCCACACCAGGCAGAGCTGGTTTAAAACCCTTTCGTCGGCGCTGGTGGCCAGGATCGGCGCCGGCGGCCGGTACTTGGCCACCCGGCGGGCCGTGGCGCCGGAGGCCGTGGGGGTGATGATGGCCCTCGCCCCCAGCTCCAGGGCGATGGTACAGCTGGCGTGGCTTATGGCGTCGGTGGCCGTCCGCTCATCGGCCAAGCCCTTCCGCTTCAGGATCTCTTCGTAGGGCAGGCTCCTCTCGGCCCGGCGGGCAATGCGGGCCATGGTGGCCACCGCCTCCACCGGGTAGCGCCCGACGGCGGTTTCCCCGGACAGCATTATGGCGTCGGTTCCGTCGAGGATGGCGTTGGCCACGTCCGTCGTCTCTGCCCGGGTGGGCCGGGGGTTGGTGATCATGGACTCCAGCATTTGGGTGGCCGTTATCACCGGCTTGCCGGCCTCGTTGCACTTCCGGATGATCATTTTCTGCACCAGAGGCACTTCTTCCACGGGTATTTCCACGCCCAGGTCGCCCCGGGCCACCATAATCCCGTCGGCGGCGGCCACGATCTCGTCGATGTTTTCCACCCCGGCGCGGGTCTCGATCTTGGCGATGATCCCCACGCCGGCACCGCGCTCCTTCAGGAACCGGCGTATTTCTTCAACATCCCTGGCCGAGCGCACAAAGGAGGCGGCCACGAAGTCGATGCCCTGGGCCAGGCCGAATTCGATGTCTTCCCGGTCTTTATCCGTCATGGCCGGCAGGTCCACGGCCGCGCCGGGGAGATTTACGCCCTTACGGCTGGACACCCTTCCCCCGCTGCGCACCAGGCACCGTACTTCCTCCCCGCCGACGTTCAAAACCTCAAGCTCTATTAGGCCGTCGTCTATGAGGACGGCCTGGCCCGGCCGCACCTCCCGGGGAAGACTCGGTAGGTTGACGGGCAGGCGCCTTTCATCTCCCAGCACGGGAGCGGGGGTGAGAATAACCTCCTGCCCCTCCTGTAGGACTACCCCCGCCTTCACCTCTCCAAGGCGGACCTCCGGCCCCTGGGTGTCTAGCAGGAGTGCCACCCTGGCCCTCACCTCGGCCGCGGCCTGCCGCACGGCCGCCATGCGGGCGCCGTGTTCCTCGTGACTGCCGTGGGAGAAGTTGAAGCGGGCCACGCTCATGCCGGCCAGGATCATTTTCTTGAGGACCTCCGCCTTCTCGCTGGCCGGCCCCAGGGTGCACACGATCTTGGTACGGTGTCTTTCGGGTTTAAAGGGCCAGGTCATTGGCCAGTTGGTAAACCTCCTCCTCGATGCCTTTCTCCCCCTGCAGCACTTCTTCCAGGGGAATATCTACAATCCGGTTGGCCTGCATGCCTACCATGCGGCCGCTCACCCCCTGGGCCAGGAGCTCCACCGCCCGGGCCCCCAGACGGCTGGCCAGAATCCGGTCAAAGGCGGTGGGAATGCCGCCCCGCTGGATGTGGCCCAGGATGGTGACTCGGCTCTCCAGTTTGGTTCGCCGGGCTATCTCCTGCCCCACTTCCAGGCCGCTCGCCGCTCCCTCGGCCACCACGATAATGCTGTGGAGCTTGCCCCGCCGCCGCCCCTGCTCCAGGCGGCGGACCACTTCGTCGTAGTCGATGGGCATCTCGGGAATGAGGATGGTCTCGGCCCCGCCCGCCAGGCCCGCGGCCAGGGCCAGCTGGCCGGAATCGCGGCCCATCACTTCGATAATGAAGATGCGCTCGTGGGAAGTGGCCGTATCCCGGATCTTGTTGATGGCTTCCACCGCCGTGTTGAGGGCCGTGTCAAAGCCGATGGCGTAGTCGGTGCCCGGAATGTCGTTGTCAATGGTGGCCGGTATCCCTATTACGGGCAGGCCTTTTTTGTGCAGATGCAGGGCGCCGCGGAAGGAGCCGCCGCCCCCGATGACGATGAGGCCCTCCATGCCCTCCCGCCGGGCGTTCTCCAGGGCCCGGGCCCGGCCGGCCTCGGTGCGGAATTCTTCCGAGCGCGCCGTCAAAAGGATGGTACCGCCCCGGTGGATAGTGTCCGCCACGGAGCCGGAGTCCAGGCGCCGGAAGTCCCCCTGGATCAGGCCGGCATAGCCGCGGGCGACGCCGATAACTTCCATCTCCATTTTGGAGGCCTTGCGCACTACGGCGCGGATGGCGGCGTTCATTCCGGGCGCATCCCCGCCGCTGGTGAGCACACCTATCGTCTTCACGCTTTCACTCCCTATGGCCTTCTGGACTTCAGCGTGCGAGGGCCGAACTCAAAATCTCATGGGCTTCTTCAGCTTCGGATTCGGGGACGAGAATCTCGTAGCCTCCGAGGGTCTCTCCTTGGGATGTTCCCACCGGTCTCAGCTTCACCAGCACCCCTTCCTGGGTCAAAATGTCCTTGAGGCGCTGGGCCAGCTTCTGGTTGGCCGCAATATAGATTACGGTCCACATCCCCCATCACTCCCCCGCTTCCAGGCTACCCAACTTGGTAAGCACCACAGCCCTTCCGCGTATTTTCATGGCCGCAGTATGTTCTGTAAACTGGGCGACCATGACCTCCCCTTTGTCCAGCTTTTCTGAATGGTGAAACTTGGTGTCCTTGCCCCGGGTGAGGCCTATAATCGTCACCCCGTTTTCCAGGGCCTTGACTACTATATATTCACCTGTAACGACTGTGTTGTCCACACGCCCTCCCCTCCTTGTTCTTAACTGGCCTTATTCAATTAAGCTTATTCCACCCCGGCCGGCATATTCCTGCTGCCTCACCTTCTTCCGTTCTTATTTTTCTGCTATTACTTTTACCCTATCCTTCCCCAAAGTATCAATGAGGTTGCGGAGCAGCGGGGGGCATATGCTTACCCAGAGCTGGCGGTTGGCCAGGATCCAGCGGCGGTTGCGGGGGAAGTAAAAGTACACGGGGTGGGGTCCGGGGTAGGCGGCCAGCAGGCGCCGGAGTTCCTCCAGGCCCTCCTCCCTTTCCACCTTAAGGTACAATTTGGGAGAAGGCGGGTCCCCGTCCTCCCGGTCATCCCCTGCTAGCGGGACGGCCTCCGGGGGCCGAGCGTCCCGCCCGGGCTCCAGCCGCTCCACCCGGTCGGCCAGAACCTTAACTCCCTCTTCCTCCACCGCCACCCGGCCTTCCACCAGCACCACCAGGTCGTCCTTGAGCCACTCCCTGCAGCGGGCATACACCCGCGGGAAAAGGAGGACTTCCACCTGCCCGCCGAAGTCCTCCAGCAGGAGATAGGCCATGGTTTCGCCCTTACGGGTGACTACTCGGCGCAGGCCCGCCACCACCCCCCCCACCACCACCGGCGCGCCGTCGTCCGCCTCGGCCAGCCGGGCCACCGTGTGGGACACCTTCTGCTCCAGCAGGCCGGCAAAGGGCTCCAGGGGATGGCCGCTCAAGTAGAATCCCAGGAGTTCTTTCTCCATGGCCAGGATCTCCGCCTTGGAGAAGTCCTCCACGGGGGGCAGGGGCGGGTCGTCCGGCGGCGCCTCTACCATGTCAAAGAGGGAAACCTGGCCCCGGCGGCGGTCTTCCTGGCTGCGGCCGGCCGCGTCCAGGCAGGCGTCCAGAATGGACAGGAGCTGGCGACGCCCCTTCCCCAGGGAGTCGAAGGCGCCGCACCGGATGAGGCTTTCCAGGACCCGCTTGTTGACGGTGTGCAAGTCCACCCGGCGGCAGAAGTCCGTGAGGGAGGTGAAGGGCCCTCCGGCCTCCCGGGCCGCGATGATGGCCTCCACCGCCGCCCGGCCCACGTTTTTCACCGCCGCCAGCCCGAAGCGGATGCGGCCGCCGCCGGCGCTGAAGTCCACGCCCGATTCGTTGACATCCGGAGGAAGCACCGGAATCCCCAGGCAGCGGCATTCCTCCAGGTAAACGGCCACCTTCTCCAGGTGCTGGCTGACGCTGCTCAGGAGGGCCGCCATGAACTCAACGGGGTAGTGGGCCTTAAGGTAGGCCGTCTGGTAGGCCACCAAGGCGTAGGCCGCGCTGTGGGATTTGTTGAACCCGTAGCCGGCAAAGTACTCCATGAGATCGAAGATCCGGGCGGCCAGCTCCGGGTCATACCCCTTCTCCATGGCTCCCTGGATGAAGCGGCTGCGGTGGCGGGCCATTTCTTCCGGTTTCTTCTTGCCCATGGCCCGGCGGAGTTCATCGGCCTGCCCCAGGGTGTAACCGGCCATGATGTGGGCTATCTGCATGACCTGTTCCTGGTAGAGGATGACGCCGTAGGTTTCCCGCAGCACGGGCTCCAGGTCCCCGTGGGGGTAGGTGACGGGGGTAAGGCCGTGCTTCCGCCGGATAAAGTCTTCCACCATGCCGCTGCCCAGGGGCCCCGGCCGGTAGAGGGCCACCAGGGCTATAATGTCCTCAAAGCGCTCCGGCCGGAGGTTCCGCAAAATCGACCGCATGCCCGAGCTCTCCAGCTGGAACACGCCGGTGCTTTCGCCGCTGGAGAGGAGCTCATAGGTGGCCCGGTCGTCCAGGGGGAAGTCCTCCACCTCCGGGGCTTTCCCCTCCCGGCGGAGGGCATCCAGGGTGTGGCCGATCACCGTAAGGGTCCGCAGGCCCAAAAGGTCCATTTTTAAAAGGCCCAGCTCTTCCACCGCCTGCATGGAGAACTGGGTGGTCACCGCGTCGCCCGTCTTTTGCAAGGGCAGGTAGTGTATCAGGGGTTCCCGGGTGATGACGATACCTGCCGCGTGGGTGGAGGCGTGGCGGGGGAAGCCCTCCACGGCCCGGGCCGTGTCCAGGAGCTCCCGCACCCTGGCACTGCTCTGGTAGAGCCTGCGGAGGTCGGGAGCCGTTTCCAGGGCCCGGTCCAGGGTAATGCCCAGTTCGGCCGGGACCATCTTGGCCACCCGGTCCACCTCCGCCACGGGCCAGCCCAGGGCCCGGCCCACGTCACGCACCGCCGCCCGGGCGGCCATGGTGCCGAAGGTAATGATCTGGGCCACGTGTTCCTCGCCGTACTTCTCCCGGGCGTACTGGATGACTTCCTCCCGGCGCTCGAAGCAGAAGTCGATGTCGATGTCCGGCATGCTCACCCGCTCGGGGTTGAGAAAGCGTTCGAAGAGGAGGTTGTAGCGCAGGGGATCGATGTTGGTTATGCCCAGGCAGTAGGCCACCAGGCTGCCGGCGGCCGAGCCCCTGCCGGGACCCACGGGTATGCCCCGCCGCCGGGCGAAATTGACCAGGTCCCACACGATGAGGAAGTACCCGGGGTACCCCATTTTTTCGATTATGTCCAGCTCGTATTCCAGGCGACGCCTGGCCTCCTCCGAGGGCGGGGAATAGCGCCGCTCCAACCCTTCAAAGCAGAGGCTCCGCAGGTAGGCGGCCGTATCCTGTCCCCCCGGCGGGCGGTATTCGGGCAGGTGGAGCCGGCCCAGGGTAAAATCGAAGCTGCACCGCTCGGCTATCTTGACGGTGTTGTCCAGGGCGGCGGGCAACTCGCCGAAAAGGTCCTCCATTTCCCGGGGACTTTTAAGGTAGAACTCCGGGGTGGGAAAGCGCAGGCGGTCCTCCTCCTGCAGGGTCTTGCCCGTCTGAATGCAGAGGAGGACGTCGTGGAGGTGGGCCTGGTCTCGGCGGACGTAGTGGACATCGTTGGTGGCGACCAGGGGGATGCCCAGCTCCTCCGCCAGGGCCACCAGGCGGCGGTTGACCTCCCTCTGCTCGGGAATGCCCTGGTCCTGTATTTCCAGGAAGAAGCCTTCCGGCCCGAAAACCTCCCGGTACCAGGCGGCGGTCTCCCTGGCCTTTTCCTCCTGTCCCTTGAGGAGCAGTTCGGGTACCTCCCCCGCCAGGCAGCCGCTCAGGGCGAGGAGACCCTCACGGTGCCGGGCCAGGAGTTCACGGTCTACCCGGGGTTTGTAATAGAAGCCCTCCAGAAAGCCGGCCGACACCAGGGCGCACAAATTGCGGTAACCGGTTTCGTTCTCCACCAGGAGTACCAGGTGGTACTGGAAATCGTCCTTGTGGGGCTCCCTGTCCCGGCGGCCGCGGGGCGCCACATAGACCTCGCACCCGATGATGGGCTTAATCCCTTTGGCCCTGGCGGCCTTGTAGAATTCCACCGCGCCGTACATGACCCCGTGATCAGTTAGGGCCAGGGCGGGCATGCCCATCCCGGCCGCGGCCGCCGCCAGCTCTTCAAGGCGGCCGGCGCCGTCCAGGAGGCTGTATTCGCTATGTACGTGTAAGTGGACAAAGGGCCTATAGTCCATAGCTGTGCATCATTTCTACATCGGTCGCCAAAACTCCTCCGCCGGAGGCGGAAAACTTCCCGGGCACCAGGCGCAGTCGTGAAGGGTACCGGAAAACAGCCGGCAGGGGTAATTTTCCCCACCCGGCCGCCATATATTATTTAGGGGGCTGCTGCCGGAAGGCGTCAGTAGCGTTTTACCTCCAAGTCCGCGAAAGGGTGCAGTAGCTCTGATGGAAGGTTTTTTCCCCAAGCTGCTGCTGGTATTCTTTACCGCCCTGGGCGTGATCCTCGGCGCCTCCTTGGTCGGGTCTCTGGCCGCCCTTCTGGCAGGGCAGCCCCCGCTAAGGACCATGGCCCAACTGGCCCTGGATATCAAGATATGGGCCATGGTAGCGGCCATCGGCGGCACCTTTACGGCCCTGGAGGTCCTGGAGCTGGGCCTGCTGGAGGGCCAGTTCCGGGCCCTGCTGAAGCAGCTGTTGTTGATCATCGGGGCCTTCTCCGGCGCCCAGGTGGGATATTTCATAATTACCTCGCTGGCAGGGGGAAAGTAAATGCCGGGCTCCCGCCGCCGCTACTTGGCCTTCTTCCTCCTGGGGGTACTCGTCGGAGCCGTCGCGGCCAATGTGCGGCTGGCCCAGCAGCTGGACTGGCTCCACCTGACCAGCGAAAGATTGCGCCAGCAGCTGGACGCCACCGCATGTGAGCTGGCCGAGGTAAAGGAGAAGGTGGCCCAACAGCACCTCCAGGTGGTTACCGCCGTCGAGCCCATCATAACTTTTCCCCCCAACAGCAAGCCCCCCGTTCTGGAAGGCCAGGCCATCTCCCTGGCCCTGGCCAAGGAGGTGCAAAGGTTAATGGCGCCCCTCGTGGGGCAGGAAGTGTCCAAGATCAACCTCGTGCTGGTTCCGGGGCTAGTGGACGACCGGGTGGTAAAAATAAACGGCCGCTCCTTTAAGTTGAAAGTCACCCTGGTGCTCATCAGCGAACGCGTCGTCGTCCACGTCCAGGCCCAGCCCCAGGCCAACCTCTCACCGTAACCCCCCCCTGTGCCTATCCTTCCCCTTCGCTCTCTGCCTCCAGGGGCGGCTGCCCGCCGGGCGTGACCATGAAGCCCGAGCCTATTTTACCCTGGGGAAGGTCGGCCGGTTGCCGGTGGCGACCGCCTCCCCCCTGGGGCTCCCGACCCTCCGGGCCCTCCATGGCAATTGCCGGTTCCCGGAGCTCTTTTCCCCCTGTCCGACGCGCAGGGCTTCCCTGCCCTGGGGACGTCCGCCCACCTTCGAAGGGTGTATATTCTTTATTATCCTTCACCATGCCTTTCCCTCCCGATATGCATAATCTACGGAGATAGTGTAACCATGTTAGAAGATTTAACTCTTTTCTTGGGGTCTAAGTGTTGACAAAGGAAAAGAGAGGGTCTATAATAATCCCAGAGCTTATTAGTAATCACTACTATTAACAATTAGGAGGGGTTTCCATGTCTGAGCTGATCAATGAAGTACAACTGGGCGTCACCAAAGGAACCGCCCTGCAGGAGGCGGTGGAGGCCAATTTCCGCGGAGAGACCATGGAGGTCGGCCTTTACCTGGCCATGGCCCGGCAGGCCCAAAGGGAAGGATATCCGGAGATAGCCGAGGCTTTGGAGAAGATCGCCTGGGATGAGGCCTGGCATGCCGCCCATTTTGCCGAACTCAACGGCATGATCTCTTCCTCTACCAAGGAAAACCTGGAGAAAATGCTGGCCGGAGAAAGGAAGGCCAACCACGGGAAGAGGGAATCCGCCGTCCAGGCCAAGGAGAACAACCTGGACCACGCCCACGACTATTTCGATGAGTCTTCCCGGGACGAGGCCAGGCACGCCCGCGCCCTGGAGGGCCTCCTGAAGCGCTACTTCGAGGGAAAGTAAGGTCTGCCGGAACCGGCCGGCATTAGCACGGTCCGGGGAAAAGTATCGGATAGTACTTAGCTGCGGGCTCCCTCTCCTCACACCTCACAGGTGCCTGCCTGTGTACGGCGGTTCATAAGGCCCCTAAGTTCCAAAAACTTATAACTGAGCTTACGAGCCCTTGGTCCTCACAACTTTAGGCCAAGGGCTTTATTGTTCATTCACCCTACCGGAGTTCCTGCCTACCTACTGAGGCAGGATTTTCCTTTTTCGCTTGTAGGAGTGCTCCACCGGAGGAGCCTTAGGGCAATTCTTGCTCTCGAGGTAGGAGCTTCCTTTTCCGTGGCGAATAATATCAGAGAAGTGTAGAAACCGGAGCCGGTGGAATGTATGGCCGCCCTTTCCTGTGTAACCGTTTAGCCAAAATCCTAGGAGGTTCCCACAATGGAACAGGCTGTAGAGAAGCTCAAAGGACTACTCCGTACGCTGTTTCAGTTCGACTGTGCCGACCTGGACTTCGGCATTTACCGCATTATGAATTACAAGCGGGAAGTCATCGAGAGGTTTATTGAAAAGGACTTGGTCGAGGCCGTTTCTGCCGAGCTCAATAGCGGCATACTGGTCCAGCAGAGCCGGGTCGCTGCCGAGGTCCAACGGGTAGCCCGGCAAATACGCGAGTCCTTCGGCGAGGACGCCCTGGACGGCGACGGAAGACTGGCCGAAGCTTTCCACAGCACGCCCCTGGGCCGGCAATACCTTGATCTCCAGGCCCGGGCTGTGGGTGTAAAAGACCGGGCCGCCCTAGAGAACTTGATTTTTAACCACCTTTATACTTTCTTTAGCCGCTACTACGACAACGGCGACTTCGTCTCGAAACGCCGTTATTCCAAGCAGGAGAAATATGCCATCCCCTATAACGGGGAGGAGGTCTATTTATATTGGGCTAACAGCGACCAATATTACGTCAAGACGGCCGAGTATTTCAGGGATTACCGGTATCAAGCACCCAATGGAGTGGCCGTTCACTTTAAGCTGAAGGAGGCCCAGTTGGAGAAGGACAACAACAAGGGCGACAAGCGGTTCTTCTTCCCCAGGGCCGGGGAATCCAACTTTGACCCGCAGGCCAGGGAGATAACTATTCCCTTCGAGTTCCGGCCGCTGACAGAACAGGAGAAGGTCAAGTACGGCACCCGCAACCACGTACAGGACGCTATTATCGCCGAGGCCCTGAAGGAAATCCCCCGGCAGTTTGAAGAAAACTATGACGCCCTGGTGGCCTTGACTGCGGAACGGCTCCGGACGCCTGACGACAAAAGCGTGTCTTATCTGGAGCACCACCTCCGCCAGTACACCCGCCGCAACACCTCGGACTTCTTTATCCACAAGGACCTGAAAGGTTTCTTGACGCGGGAGCTGGATTTCTATTTGAAGAACGAGGTGTTAAATTTGGACGATCTCGAGGCGGCCGGCGAAACCTTGGCCGAGGGATGGTTCCAGGTTATGCGGGTAATCCGGTCCATCGGGCTGCGAATTATTACCTTCCTGGCCCAGATCGAAGACTTCCAGAAAAAGCTCTTCGAAAAGAAAAAATTCGTTACCGAAACCCAGTACTGTATCACGGTGGGTAATATTAAAGAGGAGTTTTATAAGGAAATCGCCGCGAACGATGCCCAGTGGGCTGAGTGGAAGGAACTCTTCCACATCGACGAGGAGGAGCAAAACCTTTTTACCGTGCCCCTGAAGACACGGGAGGAAAAGCGGGTGGCTTTTCTTAAGGCCCATCCCACGCTGGTACTGGATACCAGGTACTTCGACGGGAACTTTGTGGACCGGCTGCTGGCCAGCTTTGAAGACCTGGACGGGCAAACCGACGGCCTCCTGATCCACGGCGAAAACTTCCAGGCATTAAATTTGCTGCTCGAGAAGTACCGGGAGAAGGTTAAGTGCATCTATATTGACCCGCCATTTAACACAGCAGCAAGTCAAATTATCTATAAGAATGATTATAAACATTCCTCGTGGTTGAGCATGATGTCCGACCGCATTCAAAATAGCATAAGACTGATGAGCCACGACTCTATTATTTGCATAGCAATAGACGACTACGAGTCCCATTTGCTCACCAATTACCTTCGGCAGGCTTTTGGTGAGACGAACCATCTTGCGACTGTGGTTGTGCGCAGCAACCCGCACGGCCGGGCAGTGGCCTCCGGTTTTTCTCCAAATCACGAGTACGCTTTATTCTTTGGTAAGACCGAGCAAGCAGATGTTGGCCGGTTGCCTAGAGACGAGAAGAAGCAAGCGCGCTACCCCGAATCGGACGAGCACGGAATCTTTACATGGGTTAACTTTAGAGCAACAGGCGCTAATTCAAGAAGAATTGACCGGCCTAAGCTGTTTTACCCTATTTTTGTATCAAAAGATGGTTCAGTCCGCGTGCCATCAATGGTTTGGTCTGAAAACGATCAAAAGTGGGTGCCCGTTGAAGAGCCCAGGCTAGATGAGGAGGTTGTACTCCCGCTTGATTCGGAAGAAAATGAGCGGGTTTGGAACTTGGGGTGGGAGCGCGCGCAAGAAGAAGCTTCTACTAATCTGACCGCCAAGCTTGTTGATGGTATATGGCAGGTCTACAGAAAATATCGTCCAAACCAGGAGGGGGCACTCCCGGGAACATGGTGGGAGGATGCCAAGTATTCGGCCACCGAAAGTGGGACAAAAGTGCTCAAAGACTTGCTCGGAGAGCGAGAAATCTTTTCCTACCCAAAAAGCATCTACCTTGTGGAAGACTGCCTACGGGCCTCAAACTGCGGGGAGAAATCCTTAGTGCTCGACTACTTTGCCGGCTCCGGCACTACGGGACATGCAGTCATCAATTTAAACCGGGAAGATGGTGGCCACCGCAAATTCATTTTAGTGGAAATGGACAACTACTTTGATACTGTCCTCTTACCGCGAACGTCTGGTCCTGCTGGCTTGGCTGAACAGCCTTTTTGGCTATCGGAGTAATAAGGAACTGTTATCGGACTTAAAGGACGCCGGTGAAGGTTTTGATTCCGACGGGCGGAGCTTTATTTACCACCGCTTAGCGGGTCGCGGTGACAAACTCCAGATCCCGTTAGATGAGCTAAAGCGCTACGACGATAACATCCGCCGGCATCTTGCCGCCATCAACCAGGGGCGGTCCAGGCCGGTCACATTGAAGTATTTTCAGTACCTGGCCTTGCTTTACACCGAGATATTCCTGGATTGGCGTTTTAACCGTCCAGGCGAACTGCTCCGCCGGTTAAATGCATTTGTCTTGGCCCGTAATACCAGCAAGGCCCCCGGCGAACCACCGGACGTGCCTTTCACCAGGGACGACCTGAACAAAGTGGCCTTCTGGATGGCCACGGGCAGCGGCAAGACGCTAATTATGCAGCTCAATTATCACCAATTCCTGCACTACAACCGCGAGCCGCTAGACAACATTTTACTAATCACGCCCAACGAAGGGTTGACCGAGCAGCATATGGAGGAGATGGCTGCCTCCAACATCCCGTGTAAACGGTTCAGTCTGGAGGAGAGCGGGCTGTCCTTGACCGACCGCCATACGGTCCGCGTTATCGAGATTACCAAGCTGGTAGAGGAAAAGCGGGGTGTGGGGGTAAGAGTACCGATAGAGTGCTTCCAGGGCAACAACCTTATCTTTGTAGACGAGGGCCACAAGGGCACTGGTGGCCAGGCCTGGCGCAAATTTCGTGATGCCCTGGGGGAAACAGGCTTCACGTTCGAGTACAGTGCCACCTTTGGCCAGGCCCTTACGGCCGCGCGCGACGACGAGTTGACGGCCGAATATGGCAAGAGTATCGTCTTCGACTATTCCTACCGCTATTTTTACGGCGACGGCTACGGCAAGGACTTCCAGATCCTTAACCTCCGTGAGGAGATCAGCGAAGAAGACACCGACACCTTGCTACTAGGCAACCTGCTATGCTTTTACGAACAGCAGCGGTGCTTCTTAGAGCAGGAGGAAGCCCTGCGGCCCTACAACCTGGAAAAACCCTTGTGGGTCTTTGTCGGGAGCAGCGTGAACGCGGTTTACAGCGAGAACAAACAAAAGCGCTCCGACGTGCTCACGGTGGCGCGTTTCCTGCACCGCTTCCTAACCAACCGAGATGGATGGGCGGTAAGAACTATCGAAAAGATTGTCCAGGGCCAAAGTGGTCTCATTGACCAGGACGGGAAGGATTTATTTGCCGGGAGGTTTGCCTACCTACGCGGTTTGGTCACTGACCCGCAGGCCATTTACCAGGATGTGCTGGCAAAAGTGTTTTTTGCCCCGGCCGGCGGCGCGTTGCACATCTGCGACCTCCGGGGCCAGGAAGGCGAGTTGGGCTTAAAGGTAGGCGGGTCAGGAGATTACTTTGGTTTAATTTATATCGGCGATACCAGCGAATTTAAGAAACTGGTGCGACAAGACGACAGCGGAATTGTCGTGGAAGACGATGCAATATCCGATTCGCTGTTTGCTTCTATCAATGACTCTAATACGACTATCAACATTCTAATAGGCGCCAAGAAATTCATAGAGGGCTGGAATAGCTGGCGGGTTTCCAACATGGGCCTCTTGAATATTGGCCGTAGCGAAGGCTCCCAGATCATTCAGCTCTTTGGCCGGGGAGTGCGGTTGCGCGGGCGAGATTTCAGCCTTAAACGCAGTTCGGCCCTGGACGGTGAGCACCCGCAGCATCTCCGACTACTGGAGACCTTGAACATCTTCGCCGTAAGGGCCAACTACATGGCCCAGTTCCGCGAGTACCTGGAACGCGAGGGCGTGGAAACTGAGGGGCATGTGGAAATACCACTAGCGATCCGGCCTAACCGGGACTTCCTGGCTAAGGGGCTGGTGGTGCCGGAGCTCCCGGCGGGTCGCAGCTTCACCAATGAGTGCCAGATCCTG
Organism: Thermanaeromonas sp. C210; assembly: GCF_013167955.1. Lineage (NCBI taxonomy): Bacteria > Bacillati > Bacillota > Clostridia > Neomoorellales > Neomoorellaceae > Thermanaeromonas > Thermanaeromonas sp. C210. The sequence goes on along the minus strand of NZ_BLWF01000001.1, from coordinate 777,153 downwards.
TTGGCCCCCGATCCTGCCGCCCGCGTCACGGTGGATATGTCGTTGAAAGTAGAAGCCATTCGTAGCCAGGCGGACGGAGTGGTCACGGCCTCCATACGGGCCGGGCAGGAGCGAGTTATCCCTCGCGAGAGCCTGGATCTGGTGGACTGGCAGACGGTTTATCTAGAGCTGCTGAAGTTCAAGGAGCAAAAAAGATTCTCCAACCTTGTTTTGCGACCGGAGACCCCCCGGCGGTTACTGGAAGCTGACGAGCCCCGTCTTTATAGGCTCATAGCCGACGAGACGGTCGTTAGGCCGCGGTCCTGTGAGCAGGTGGCACTGCTTCAGGAAACTGTGCTCTCCATCCTGCGCAAATACCTTGAGAAGTATTACCGTGTCTGCCAGGAGCGATGGGAATCCCGGAATATGGTCTACGGCTTGCTCCGGGAAAATCACCCCAACTTCCAGGACTATACGGTCAAGATACCCAGGTCTGAAAGACAGCTTATTGCTGCTGTGAAACAACTCATCGACGAAGGCCAACGCATTTACGAGCAAGAAACCAGCGAGTTGCCGAATATACATTTTGACCGGCATCTCTATCAGCCGTTGCTGCTCGACCGCGATGTTCGAATAAAAACTACACCACCGGGCCTAAAGGAGAGCGAGCGGCGGTTCGTTCAAGACCTGCGCGAGTATGTACGGCGGGAAGCGGCCGGAAAGCTGGCCTCAAAAGAGATATTCCTTCTCCGCAACCTGACCCGGGGTAAGGGTATCGGTTTTTTCGAGAACGAGGGGTTTTTCCCGGATCTCATCCTTTGGATCAAGGAAGGCGGGTCCCAGCGCATCGTATTTGTTGAGCCACATGGTATGGTATATGAAAAGGCTTACTGGACCAGCGACAAAACCCGGCTGCATGAGCGCCTACGAAAGCTCTCCCAGGATTGGGCCGCAAGGGGCGAGTTAAAGAATGTAACCCTTGATGCGTTCATCATATCCGCTACTCCCTACGATACACTGCGCGAGTACTATGGTGACGGCAATTGGACGCGCGAAGAGTTTGCCAGAAAGCATATTCTATTTTTCGGTAACCTTGGTGAGGTCGACTATTTGGATCTTCTCTTTACCGAGACTAGTGCTTAAAGGTAATGTTTGTGTAAAATATGGTACAATAAGGCAGCATTTTGTCTGCAACGGCCTGCCGGGCGCATGAAGAAAACCGGGCTCGCGCCCGGTTTTCTTCATGCCCAAAAGAAAGAAGGCGCTTCACTTGCGCCTTCTGCCTTTAGTGAATAGTGGTCGGAGTGGGGAGACTTGAACTCCCGGCCTCATGGTCCCGAACCATGCGCTCTAACCAAACTGAGCTACACCCCGACGACCTGAAGCTAGCTTTATTATACAGCCCTCAATAGGTCGGAGTCAAGAACGCGCGATCACTCACTTAAAATATAACCGAAGGGGGAACGACTCACTCACGGCGAAATCTTACCGAGGGGATGTGTATTGAGGATGTCATTAAATAGTCGCCGTGAGTATTTAAACAACATGCACCAGCGTTACTCTCAGGCCGCTTCCCGAACCGAAAAATCCCAGATTATCGACGAGGTAGTCAAGATGCTCGGCTATAACCGTAAGTATGCTATCTATGTCTTAAATAATCCTATTCCTGCCAAAAAGCCAGCTAAAAAGCGTTCTAAACCATTAAAGTATTTGGAGGCACTCCCGGCCATCCAGCTCGTTTGGGAGGCCCTGGATTATCCTTGTGCCGAACGCCTCCATCCAGTACTCCTTTCTACGGCTGAGCTCCTGGCCAGCCACGGAGAGCTCCTCCTCACTCCTCAGATACGGGAACAGCTGGCTCGAATTAGCCGCCCTACTTTGGCTAGAAGAATAGCTAAATGGCGCTCTCCTAAGCCTAAACGTACCCTGCCCCACCCAAAACCCGGCTCCAGGCTTCGTAGCAAGGTGCCAATTGAATGTTATGCTTGGAATGAAAACCGCCCCGGTGCCCTGGAAGTCGACCTGGTGGAGCATCATGGCGGTTCTTCCCTGGGCCATTTCGCCTACACCATCACCGTCGTCGACGTGGTGACGGGTTACAGTCCCGCAGAGCCATCCTTGGCCGCAGCCAGGCCGCCGTCTTTCGCGAGCTGAAGGCTATCCTTAACGAATGGGCCGCTTAAACCTTGGGGCATCCATACCGATCCTTGACTTAGTCCGGTTCCGGGCAGTGCTAAAGAGAAGATCGTAGTAGCACTCGACTTCGATGCGCCCCTTCCTGAAAATGTTCTGAAGACCTTCGAACGATGAGGGTCTTGCTTGATACTCCCGTTTTTCTTTGGTGATGTTCCTAGGCTCTCTGACCGCGGGGAAAGCCGCCTTAACCCTTAAGGAGGGACAGGGCTTCCGACCGCAGAGCCTCGTCGTCATGGAGGACTCCCCGCACGGCGGAGGTGATGGTCCGGGAGCCGGGCTTCTTCACCCCCCGCATGGTCATGCACATGTGCTCGGCCTCGATGACCACAATGACGCCCAGGGCGCCGACGTGCTCCATGACGGCATCGGCTATCTGCTTGGTCATGCGCTCCTGGAGCTGGGGGCGCCTGGCGAAGGTCTCAACGCCCCGCACCAGCTTGCTCAGGCCCACCACCCGGCCCCGGCGGGGGATGTAGCCCAGGTGCACTTTGCCGAAAAAGGGCAGCAGGTGGTGCTCGCACATGGAGTAAAAGGGTATATCCTTCACCAGGACCAGTTCCTCGTGCTTTTCGGTATAAAGCACGCTGAAGGCATCCGCCGGGTCCTGTTCGAGTCCGGCAAAAATCTCCTGGTACATGCGGGCTACCCGGCGGGGGGTATCCCTCAACCCCTCCCTTTGCGGGTCCTCGCCGATGGCTTCCAGGAGCATCCTCACCGCCTGCTCGATTTTGGGTACGTCGAACATGGTCCAACCGACCTCACTTTAATATTTTAATGGCCCATAGTACTCCACCTTACTGGGCTCCTTCAGCTGAGCCAGGAAGTCCTTGGCCGTCTTGCCGGCATAGATCTCGCCGTCGGTCAGTTCGGCCAGGGGCACCAGAACAAAGGACCTCTCAAAGGCCCGGGGATGGGGAACGATGAGCTCGGGCAAATTGATGCGCTCCTGGCCGTAGAGGATAATATCGATGTCCATGGTCCGCGGCCCCCAGTGGATCTTGCGCTCCCGCTGGAGAAGGACCTCTATACGCTGGGTTTCCTGCAGGAGCTCCACGGGGCTCAGGTCGGTATCGCAGGCGACCACCGCATTGAGGAACCAGTCCTGGTCCTTGTAGCCCACCGGTTCCGTGTAGTAGAGGGAAGAAGTCTGGCGGACTGTAATCCGGGGATGGCCGTTGAGCAGGCGCACGGCCTGGCGGATATACTCTTCCTTGGGCTCGATGTTGGAGCCCAGGCCCAGGTAAACCCGGGTAAGCTGGCGCCTGGTAATCTGCACCTGGACTCCCGCCAGGATGCCGGCAATGGGCACTTCCGGCTTGGTAACGGTCACTTCCACCTGCTGGACGCTCTTAAAACTGGCCAGTACCGTTCCGGCAATCCTCTCGGCCAGGGCTTCTATGAGGTTGAACTTTTCCCCTTCGACTATCTCCTTGACCAGACCGTATATTTTGGTGTAATCGATGCTTTCCCGGATGCTGTCCCTCTGGCCGGCCGCGTACAAGTCCAGGTGGACCGTCACGTCTACCAGAAAGCGCTGGCCCAGGGCTTTTTCTTCCGGGAGCACCCCGTGGTACCCGTAAAAGGACATTCCCCTTAAGGTGATCTTATCCGTCATATTTTCCCCTCACTATGGCGTCGGTCATCCGGACCACTTGTTTCATCTCACGGACATCGTGGACTCTAACGATGTCGGCGCCGCGGGCAATGCTCAAGGCCACCGTGGCCGCCGTCCCCCACACCCTTTCCCTGGGCTCCAAATCGAGGATCCGGCCGATAAAGGTCTTGCGGGAGGTGCCCACCAGAAGGGGCTGGCCCAGGTCTTTGAATTCCTCCAGCCGCCGGAGGATCTCGAGGTTGTGCTCCAGGTTCTTGCCGAAGCCTATGCCCGGATCCACAATAACCTTCTCCCTGGCCAGGCCGGCTTCTACGGCCATTTCCACACCTTGGCGCAGGTAGTCCTTTACCTCGCCGATGACGTCCTCATAGGTGGGGTTGTCCTGCATGTTTTTAGGCGTGCCCTTGATATGCATTACCACCACCGGGCAGCCGAAGTCTGCCACCACCCGGGCCATTTCCGGATCGGCCCGCAGGCCGCTTATATCGTTAATGATGGTGGCCCCGTGTTCCAGGGCCGCGCGGGCCACCTCGGCCTTGTAGGTGTCCACCGAAAGGGGAACGGAGAGCTCCCGGGACAGCCTGTCCACCACCGGGATGACCCGGCGGAGCTCCTCATCCAGGGGAAGGGGGTCGGCCCCCGGCCGGGTGGACTCGCCGCCTATATCAATGATGTCGGCGCCGGCGGCCGCCATCTCCCGGGCCCTGGCCACCGCCTTCTCCAAGTCAAAATAGAGGCCGCCGTCGGAAAAAGAATCCGGGGTGACGTTGAGGATGCCCATGACGTAAGTTCGCTGGCCGAAAGTAAATTCGTAACCGTTGTAACTGAACCCTTGCAGCAAAGCAGTTCCCAGGCCAAGAGCACAGCGCTTCGTCCCGGCCCGGGCTTCCTCCTTTCCGGGGGGTCTGAACCTATGGTAGTTAAACAGGAGAAGACTGTCAATGCGCAAAAAGCACCTGAGCCGGCCTACTTTGAACCAGGTGTGATTTAGAGTTCAGGAAGAAGTGCCCCGGGTCATCTACCTACACCAGGCTGGGAAACCCTACCTGGCGCAGGGCCTCGTAAAGAACGAGGGCCACGCTGTTGGCCAGGTTGAGGGAGCGCAGCCCCGGCCGCATGGGGATGCGCAGCACCCTGTCCCCCGCTCCCTCCAAAATTGCCGCCGGCAGGCCCCGGGTCTCGGGGCCAAAAATAAGAAAATCCCCCTCCCGGTAGCGGGGCTCCGTATAAAGGCGCTTGCCTTTAGTGGAAAAGTAATAGCAGTTGGCCCGGGGATGAGCCCGGCAGAAGGCGGACCAGCTGGCGTGTTCCTCGATGACCACCTGGCCCCAATAGTCCAGCCCGGCCCGTTTTACGTGCTTTTCACTTAAGGTGAAGCCCAGGGGATAGACCAGGTGCAGGACGCTCCCGGTAGCCGCGCAGGTCCGGGCTATGTTGCCCGTATTTTGGGGTATCTCCGGCTCCACCAGGACTACATGAAAGGGCATCCTTTAACAGCCGCTCCTTCCTATAATATCTCTGTATGGTAATCGAGGAGTTCCAAGTCCGCCTGGGTCTCGATAAAGCGCACCACGGCGGCCAAGATCTCGTCGGCGTGGGCCCCGGCATTGCTTACGCAGGCGATCCCTAAGGTGGCGCGGCTGCGGTGCCCCTGGTGGTCTACTTCCGCGGCGGCCACCTGATAGCGGTGGCGCACCCGTTCCAGCAACCCTTTTATGACCCGCCGCTTGTCTTTCAAGGTCAAGGCCCCGGGAAGCCGGAGTTCTATTGTGCAGATGCCCACGACCATGGCGGCCCTCCTCCCCAGTCATGATAGCACAGGGCCCAGGGTTGCCATTCTCTCCGGATTAGGCTATCCTATTGACGAAAGGAGAGGAGAAGCAGCCCATGGGCCAGAACCTAGCGGAAAAAATCATCGCCCGTCATCTAGTGGAAGGAAAGGTGGTGCCGGGTGAGGAAATAGCCATCCGCATCGATCAGACCCTCACCCAGGACGCCACCGGCACCATGGCTTACCTCCAATTCGAGGCCATGGGGATAGACCGGGTACGCACCAAGCTCTCCGTAAGCTATGTGGACCACAATACCCTGCAGACCGGTTTTGAAAATGCCGACGATCACCGTTTCCTGCAAAGTGTGGCCGCCAAGTACGGCATTGTTTTTTCGCGGCCGGGGAACGGCATCTGCCACCAGGTTCACCTGGAGCGCTTTGCCGTACCGGGCAGCACCCTTCTGGGTTCCGACAGCCACACGCCTACCGCGGGGGGCATAGGCGCCCTGGCCGTAGGCGCCGGGGGCCTGGAGGTGGCGGTAGCCATGGCCGGCGGCCCCTTCTATTTTACCATGCCGGAAGTGATCCGCATCAACCTCCACGGCCGCCTGTCGCCCTGGGTCAGCGCCAAGGACGTGATCCTGGAGGTCCTGCGGCTCTTGAGCGTTAAGGGCGGCGTGGGCAAGATCATCGAATACGGAGGCGACGGGGTGAAGACCCTATGGGTTCCCGAACGGGCCACCATCACCAATATGGGGGCCGAACTGGGCGCCACTACCTCCATCTTCCCCAGCGACGAGGTGACCCGGGCCTTCCTGCGGGCCCAGGGACGGGAGGAGGACTGGGTGGAGCTCCTGCCCGATCCGGATGCCGTCTACAGCCAGGTGCTGGATATCGATCTGGGGAGCCTGGAGCCCCTGGTGGCCCGGCCCCATATGCCCGACAGGGTGGCCAGGGTGCGGGAGGTGGGACCGATCAAGGTGGACCAGGTGGCCATCGGCAGCTGCACCAATTCCTCCTATGCCGACCTGATGCGGGTGGCCGCCATTCTGAAGGGGCGACGCGTGCACCCTGAGGTGAGCCTGGTTATTTCTCCCGGTTCCCGCCAGGTCTTTTACCTGCTGGCCCAGAACGGTGCCCTGGCCGACCTCATCGCCGCCGGGGCCAGGATCCTAGAGTGTACCTGTGGTCCCTGCATAGGAATGGGACAGGCCCCGCCTTCGGGCGGTGTGTCGGTACGTACCTTCAACCGCAACTTCCGCGGGCGCAGCGGCACGGCCGATGCTTCCGTTTACCTGACCAGCCCCGAAGTGGCGGCGGCCACTGCCCTCACGGGCGTCCTTACCGACCCGCGGGACCTGGGCATGCCTCCGATTTCCATCTCTATGCCGGAGCGCTTTCCCGTGGACGATTCGCTCCTCATCTTCCCTCCGGCCGCCGGGACGGAGGTGGAGATCAAGCGTGGCCCCAATATCAAACCCCTGCCTGCGGCGCATCCCCTGCCGGAAGTGGTCACGGCACCCGTGCTGCTGAAGCTGGGCGATAACATCACCACCGACGATATTTCCCCCGCCGGGGCCAAATACCTGCCTTTGCGCTCTAATATACCGGCCCTGGCGCAGCACGCCTTTGAGGGCATCGATCCCACCTTCGCCAGGCGGGCCCAGGAAGCAGGCCAGGGAATTATCGTAGGCGGGCAAAACTACGGCCAGGGTTCGAGCAGGGAACATGCCGCCCTGTGCCCCATGTACCTGGGCATCAAGGCCGTCATTGCCAAGTCCTTTGCCCGCATCCACCGCAGTAATTTGATCAACTTCGGCATCCTGCCCCTCACCTTTGTCCGCGAAGAGGATTATGACGGCATAGCTCCGGGCGACCGGCTGACCCTCGACCTCCGCGGCGGGCTGGAAGCCGAGGTCCTCACCGTCCGGAATGTAACCCGCGGCACCTCCTTCCAGGTGCGCCACGGCCTGTCACCGCGCCAGCGGAAAATCCTCCTGGCCGGCGGCCTTTTAAACTATACCAAACAAAACTTATAATCGGGTGGGAGGGGGCGGCTAACCCCGTCCCCCACCCCACCATATGTACCGTTCCGTATACGGCGGTTCATAAGGCGCTACGAAGTTCCAAGTACCGCTCGGCTAGGCTCATGAGCCCTTGGTGTTTCCACAAGAAAAGGGATTTACAACCTTCACTTCGCCATAATACTGTCCAGGATTCAAGTCTTCAGACCAAATCACTCTGCAATCCAGTGCCTCAGCGCTCCGAATAATCATGGCGTCCCAAAAGGATATCCCGTACCTCTGTTGAATATTGATGGCCGCAAGCACGTCACGGGCATCCGGCGTGTGCACGCGCCAGTTCGATAGATACTCAATGATCCGTGCTGCCGTTTCCGGCGAAAGCGGCTTCCGGACTTTTTGGGTTACCGTCACGTAGAAATCCTGCAATACCTGTACGCTGAGGCAGCCGTTGCCCGATTGCCATAATTCGGTAATCAATGCTTTAGCCCGGGCATGCCTTTCTCCTGCTGAAGTATCGTGGGCATAAACCCACACGTTGGTATCCACAAATTGCCGTTCGGCATTTTCACCGCTCATAGAGATCGCTCCTGGTCCATGTAACGTTTCCCTTCGTTGCCAGGTCAAACTGGTCCAGCATGGCCAGGTGACACTCCTTTGCCTTGCGGTACTCGTCTTCCCTGCGCGTAAGGTCCTCGAGTAGCTGGGTGAGAAGCCCCGAGAGCGAGGTTCCCCGCTCGATAGCGATATGTTTTGCCCGGCGTAGCACCTCCTTAGGCAGAGAAAGAGTAACATTCTGGTACTCCATATGCTCCACCTCCACGTAAGCAAGTGTATCACTTACCCGCGTGATGGATCAAGTCGTCTTTCAGCACATTCTCGCTGTGGGCGGGGAGGCGTGAGGTAAGGGCCCCCCCAAGACGCCAAAAGGCCGGGAAATCCCCGGCCTTTTAGCCAACACCTCCTGCCTAACCGTGGATGAGGACGGGCAGGCAGCGGGTGCACACCCAGGTGCTCTCCCCGCGGTGACGGGCGAAAAGGAGCACTGCTTCCTCCTCGCCGGCGCCGCAGCGGAAACACGCTACCCTTTCTCCCCTGGCCCTCTTGGCCGCCAGGTTGGCGGCGGCAGCCTCCGGGTCAAAGGCAGGCGCCTCCCGCTCTTCAATGGATAGGGCGCCTACGGGACAGATGGGAAGGCAGACGCCGGCGCCGTCGCAGAGTTCCTCCCGCAGCACCTTGGCCTTGCCGTCGACTATTTCTATGGCCCCTTCCGCACAAGGCGTAACGCAGAGGCCGCACCCGGTGCAGAGTTCCTCGTCGATACGTACTATCTTACGTTTCACAGCCAAATCCGCTCCCTTCTGCTGCTTTTCGCCCCCCATTCTACCCGCCCTTCCGCCTCCCTGTAAGTGATCTGCATCAACTTTTCCCGTGATGCCCGTCGCAGTAACGGCAGTAGCCGCGGACGGGGCATTCCCCGCACCGGGGACTGCGGGCCAGGCAGCAGTAGCGGCCGTGAAAGATGAAAAGGTGGTGGGCTCGTCCCCGGGAACCGGGGGGCAGGATGGCGGTGAGCTGCTCCTCGGCCTCTTCCGGGGTCCTGGCCCGGACCAGCCCTATTCTATTGGTCACCCGGAAAACGTGGGTGTCCACGGCGATGACATCCCTGCCGAAGGCCTGGCTTAAGACCACATTGGCCACCTTGCGCCCCACTCCCGGCAGGGCCATGAGTTCCTCCCGGCTCTGGGGCACTTCTCCGCCGTATTGGGCCAGCAGCATTTTGGCCGCCGCCACCAGGTTGCGGCTCTTGGAGCGGAAAAGGCCCAGGGACTTGATGTCTTCTTCCAGCTCGTCCGGGGAAACCTGGGCCAGATCCCGGGGAGTGGGATATTTAGCGAAAAGCCTTGCGGTGACTTTATTAACCTGTTTGTCCGTGGTCTGGGCCGACAGGATGGCGGCCACCAGCAGTTGAAAGGGGTTCTCAAATTTCAGCTGAGGTCCCGCATGGGGATAGGCCCGTTCCAGGGCCTGCAAAACAGCCTGCACCTCTACCGGTTGCATAAACCTTTCCACTCCGTAAGAAACTATATAGAAAAATCCGCCAAGGAGGGTTCGCGGTTGATCTGCGCAGAAGTAAGTCTCTACCCCCAAAAGACTACCAGGGCCAGCGAAATAATCAACGCCTCCATTGAGATGCTGGCCCGGGAAAACATCGATTACTCCGTGGGTTCCCTAAGCACCCACCTCCACGGTTCTGAGGAGGAAGTGTGGAAGGGGCTGCGCAAAATGTTTGAGGAGGCCAGCAGGTCGGGAGAAGTAAGCATGGTGGTTACCATATCCAATGCGGTGCATTGAGGTTGAGGCCTCCCCCGGGCCCGCGCTCCTCTATGTTCAGGGATAAAGAAATTAACCCCCTACCCCGGGGGTTAGGGGGTTTTCTAACTGCGTATCCAAAGTCTTAAAGCTCGCCTGCTTGCCCGGCGCACGCTCTCAGGGCCCAGCAGGCCCTCCCACTAAAAACCGGGATACCTTTCTTCTAAGAAACTTGGGGACCGGCGGCAGCTACTTCCGGGGCCACCCCCTCAAACTGGGCAAAATTCTCGGCAAAAAGCCGGGCCAGCTTGCGGGCCATGTCATCGTAAGCCTGGGGATCCTGCCAGGTATTGCGCGGCTTTAAGATTTCCGGCGGCACCCCGGGGCAGCTTACGGGGACCAGGACCCTAAAGATGGGGTCCGGCTCCAACTCCACCTTCTCCAGCTCTCCCTTTAAGGCGGCCGTCACCATGGCGCGGGTATAATTTATGCTCATGCGCCGGCCCACCCCGTAGGGCCCACCGGACCAGCCGGTGTTAACCAAGTACACATTGGTCTTATGCTCCTCCAACTTTTCCCCCAGCATCCGGGCATACACCGCCGGGGCCAGGGGCAAGAAGGGAGCGCCGAAGCAGGTGGAAAAGGTCGCTTCGGGGGAAGTTACTCCCCTCTCCGTCCCCGCCAGCTTGCTGGTGTAGCCGGAGAGGAAGTGGTACATGGCCTGCTCCTTAGTAAGTTTAGCAATGGGGGGCAGGACGCCGAAGGCATCAGCCGCCAAAAATACGATGGTCCGGGGATGGCCGCCCATGCCGGGGATCACGGCTCCGGGGATGAAGTCCACCGGGTACGCGGCTCTGGTATTTTCCGTGAAGTCGGCACAATCGTAAGCGGGCACCCGGGTTTCTTCATCTACCACAACGTTCTCCAAAACCGCACCGAAGCGGATGGCGTTCCAGATCTGGGGCTCGTTTTCCGCTGAAAGGCAAATGCACTTGGCGTAGCAGCCGCCCTCAAAATTGAAGATCCCGTCCTCCGACCACCCGTGCTCGTCATCGCCGATGAGCCGCCGCTGGGGATCGGCCGACAGGGTAGTCTTGCCCGTGCCGGAAAGGCCGAAAAACAGGGCGGTGTCGCCGTCAGCGCCTACATTGGCGGAACAGTGCATGGGAAACACCCCCTGCTGGGGCAGGAGGTAGTTCATTACCGTGAATACCGACTTTTTCATTTCTCCGGCATAGCTCGTGCCGCCGATGATTATCAGCTTCTCTTCGAGGTTTAAAATAATGAAAGCCTCCGAGCGCGTGCCGTCCAGTTCCGGTTCGGCGTTAAAGCCCGGGGCGCAGATTACCGTAAACTGGGGCCGGTGGGCGGCCAGTTCTTCCGGGGTGGGCCGGATAAAGAGCTGGTGGACGAAGAGATTCTGCCACGCCAGTTCGTTGATCACCCTCACCGGCAGGCGGAAACGGGGATCGGCGCCAACAAACCCGTCAAAAATGAAAAGGTCCCTCTTCTGGAGGTAGGCTGTCAGCCGCCGGTAGAGGCGGCGGTATTTTTCGACCTCGAAGGGACGGTTTATGTTGTTCCAGTTGATCTTATCGTGCACCGAAGGCAGGTCGACGATGAACCTGTCGTTGGGGGAACGCCCGGTGTACTTGCCGGTGTTGACAACCAGCGCGCCGTTGCTGGCTAAAATGCCCTCTCCCCTCGCCAGGGCTGCTTCGACCAATCTGGCTACCGAAAGATTGCGATAAATTTTGCCTGCATTGTATAGCTCCATTGCTCTTCCCTTCCCCCTTGAACTCTCCCAAGCCGAAAGCAATATACCACAAACCTACAAAACCCGTCAACGGAGGGGGCGCATGTATACTGTATGCTGCTCTTACAAGCACAGGCGGAGGGCCACGGCAAGAACGCCGGATTCGGCAGCATGCCACGGCCACGGGCGCCCGGCGCCAATAACTTTTTCTCGTACCTCCCGGAAGTATGTCGAAAGCCGTTCCTCATCGCCCACCAGGGCTGCCGCCCAGGCCACCAGGGGAGAGGTGAAGGCCGTGGAGGAAGGGACGAGGTGCCAGGAAGGGTAGTTGCGCAAAAAGGAGCGGTAAATTTGCCGGGCCTGGGAGCTACCCGGCTCCAGAAGGCCGCAGGTGATGGGGAACAGCTGGGCCAGGGCATCGGGATACCAATTCTTCCAGTTGGGCCGCAAGCGCAGCCCGGCGGCATAAAGGGCCGGGCTGAAGCCTTCTCCGACCCACATTTTACGCTGGATGCTTTCGGCTACCCTCGAGGCTTTCCGGCGGTAAAAGCCGGCCCGGTCTGCATCCCCCCACACTTCTTCCTGCAGGGCGGCGTAATCCATAAGGCCCTGGTATACTTCGCAGTTGTCCATTAGGTACTTTACCGGCCAGTCCGGCCGGGCCAGGGTGAGGCCGTCCTTCTGCTCGGTGGCCAGCATGGCTCCCGCCACCGTTTCTAACTCTTCCCGGTGGGCCTGCACCCAGGCCCGGTCCCCGGTGGCCTCGTAATAACGCCGTACCAGGCTCAAAAAAGTAGCCGCGTAGGAATCCGAGGAGTCGTACCCTTCCTCGGGTATTTCCCGGCCGTCGGCCGCGACAAGGTAATCGTAAACCGTTCCGTAAAGGCCGAAACGGTCCGGGCGCTCCAGGTGGGCTACATACCATTCAAGGTAGGCCCGGACCCTATCTCCGTAATTTCCTGCCGCCAGGACGCCGTATAAAGCGAGGTGGGCGAAATAGGGAACGATCCGCGGCCTCCCCGGATAGCGAGTAACGATAGCTCCGGAAAGAAGTTGGTGGGTCCCCAGGATCCACCCGGCTTCCTCTTGTAGCATCCTCTTCATTAAGAATACCTCCCCCATATAATATGGTGGAGATATTCTTAAGGGGAAACAGGATCAGGCCAGGTGCAGGGAGACGTAAATGATCAAGATCATGATGGTGTTCCAGGTCCCGTGGGCCACCACCGGGGTAATAAGGGAGCCGCTGCGCTCGTAGAGGTAGACCAGTCCCAGGCCTCCCATGGCCAGGGGCAAAAACCGTAGCCAGTCGAAGTGCAGGAGGGCGAATACCAGGCTGCTTAAGATCTGCCCGGCCAGGAGACCGTACCGCGCCTTTAATATAGGATAAAGGAAGCCGCGGAAGTAAAGCTCCTCCGTCAGGGGAGCCAGGAAAGCGCCCAGAAACAGGGGTACCAGTAAATCCCTGAAGCTCCGGGCACGGCGGACGAGTTCGGCAAAGGGCTGGGGAGCCGGGTCGGGCAGGAGGTTTTGCAGCAGGGCACCGGCCAGGATCACTAGGATAAAAAGGACGGTTCCCCCGACCACCCCCAGGAAGAAAGCTCGTCCAAACCGGTGCCTCTTGAGGCCCAGCTGGGCCAGGCTGCCGCCGTACTTTACGCGCACTACATAATGGAGGCCCCCCAGGACCGCCACGGCCTGGACCAGGCCGGCCAGCAGGAACTGCCGCGATAGGGACAGGGACGGACGGGCCCACCTCAAAAACAGGCTAAAGCCGTACCCGGCGGCGACCAGGAGGATCAGGACTAAAAGGGCATCCTTTAACTTCCAGGGGGGCTTACGGTTGGCCAGCATTTCTTCACCTTCCCGGGTTCTCGGCTGCTGAAATGAATACAGTTGTATTCTATCACACCGGGACCGTAAAATCACCCGGGCGGGCCCCTATATGTCCCCCCGTTTTGATGAGGGTGATTTAGCTCTAAGCGAGCGACTTGAGCCGAGCGGAAGACCAAACTTAGCGAAACTGAGGCCGAAGGCGGGGCCGAGGCCATGGACGGCCGAGGCTGGCTCCTGAGGCACGGAAGCCGAATGAGCCGGGAACCCCGCCGGAGGCCGAAAATTGAGCGCAAGTTTGGTCCGCGAGGCTCACGGAGCGAGCGGGAGCTAAATCTGCCCGGCTAAAAAGTGGAGATACATCAGGGCTGACCGCCGGGGCTGCCGCTTTCCTGGAGCTGCCGCCGGCAGCGCAGGTAGGTTTCTACGGCGCTGACAAAGGTGGCGTGGGACCAGGTAAGGGGCGAGACGGAAAGGGGTTCGCCGGTGTAAGGGTGGAGCTGTTCCGGCAGCATGCCGGCCGGGGTGGCCCGGGCGGCCGCCCATTCTAAGATCCCGCGCGCCCCTTCTAGCTCTTCCAATCCCCGGGCCGCCTTGGCCAGGCAGATGGCCAGCCACAGGGTACAGATGAACCACGGGTTTCCGGGGACGGTCTGGAGATCTTCGCTGCGGCGGAAATAGTAGTCACCTGTATAGCGGGCGATACCGCCCACCTGGGTGTTGACTCTGAGGCCCTGTTTCACAGCCTCGACGGTTCGCCGCAGGCGGGGATCCGTCGCGGGCCAGACCTCCAGGACTCCCAAGATTAACAGGCTGGCATCCAAGACGTGATCTACTTTTGCCCGGCCTTCGTCGTCTCCATAGATACCGCGCACGAAGCGTCCCAGGGTGGGAGAATACAGGTGTTCTCCTATTCCCCTCTTTACTTGTTCCGCCGCCCTCCGGTACTTATCCCTTTCCTCGGGCCTTCCGGCATAATGGGCCAGCAGACCGGCGGCCTTAAGGCCGGCATAAACCGAAGCGGCGGTAAAGGTGAAAACGCCCCGGCGCTCCTCCCACAGGTCGTAGCTGGGCAGGGGAAGGCCGGTGCGGGCATCCCGGTAGGACAGGAGAAATTCTGCGGCCGGCCGGACCAGGGTATGGTAGAGATCGTTAATCAGGCGCCAGTCCCGGTACTTTTTCCAGGCTTCACCTAGGGCCCAGAGGACCAGAGCGGTTTCGTCTTCCTGGAAGGGGATAATGCTCTTCTTACCGTGTACCGGCGGTAGCCAGCTGGAACCCAGGGTGCCGTCGGAATTGTATTTTTGATAAAAAAATCCCCTGGGATCCAGGACCCGGGAGCAATAATAATAAAAGGGAAAAGAGACTTCGGGGTAGCCTGCCTGGTCCATGGCCGCCGCCACCAGGGCGCCGTCCCGCGGCCAGCAGTACCCGTAGTGGTCCCGCGCCTCGTACAGAATGTCGCTGTCGCTGGCAGCCAAGATGGCGCCGCCGCTGTCGCTCTGGGTGCGGATCACCAGAAGGCTCTGGTAGTACAGATCCACCACCGGTGGCGGTAAGTCGCCGAAATCGCGGTCGTATTTGCGGGCCCACGCCTGCCAGTAGGCCCCGTTCTCGGCCAGCAGGCGATCCAGGCCGGCGGAGAGCACCACCCCGTTGGCACGCGCTACTTCGGGCCAATCCCGGCCTGCCGCGATCCAGTAGCGCACTTCTCCCTTTTCCCCCGGAGCCAGGTACAGGCGGAAACTCGCCGTGCTGTCCACGGAGCCGTGGTGAATGGGGTTGCCCTCCAGGTGCCCGTCTTCCGCGTCCCTCCAGGTGCCCTCTGCGCCGCGAAACCGCTTGTTGCCGGTGGCGTACTGGAAGAAGCCCTCGCTGCCCGCCCGCCCGTTAATGAGGAAATGGAGGCCGCGTTTGTAATGGAGGATTACCCCCCGGTCCGGGAGGTAGGCAGCCGTATCACCCAGGGGAGATTCGTTCAAGGTGAAATCGTGGTAAAAAAATAACCTGATTTCGCGGTAAATGGGGGCCAGATTGTGCACCGTTACCTTCTCCAGAAAGACGTCCCAGCGGTAGTGGACGCCGTTCTCTATCTCCAGGGCCACCTGCAGGGCCTTGTTTACCCCTTGGACCCGTCCGTTCAAAGTTCCCGGCTTGTAGCCCACCTGTAGCTCCCAACCGGATTCTTCCAGCCACGTAAACTCGCCATTGATCCAGAGGCCGATCCTGCTTTTTTCCCCGCCCAAATGGCTTATGTGGTTAGGCCAGCCCACATAGGGATAGTAGAGATCGCGCATATTAAATCTTCCATCGAAATTGATTAACAAGCGCCCGTTTCCCAAGGATAATTCCCGCGGCAATGCTGCTTTCCTCCACCGGGTTAAAGTCTCAAAAAATGCTTGCAGCCCCTGTAAAATAAACTTCGTCCTTCTGGACATAATAAGCATGAATTAAACTCCTTAAGCCATTATTCCACCAAGGGTAGCAGATTATTTGCCGCCTGAACGGCGGAAGAGCTGGACGCAAGTTCAACTCGGAGTAAAGGGGAAGGAACATATGCTGGTGGCTTTAATCTTAATCCTTCTCATTGCCCTGACAGGAACCTTCTGGTATTTAGCTATGAGGAGCCGCCCGGTAGCCCGCAAGGCCATGCCCTCCCTTCCTGAACGCCCGGCCGATCTGCCCGGCAAATACGGTAAGGATCAGATCGTGCTGCTGGTCAAGGATCCCTATTGGCTCTACGCCTACTGGGAGATAACGGGGGATAAAATGGAAGAGTTCGAGCGGCTCTACGGGGCCGGATCTTGGCAGGAATCCAGGCCCGTTTTACGGGTTTATGATCTGACTCGCAATCCTCACGATTTCCTTCATGCCCCCTATTTTGAAATCGCCATTACCGATTTCGCCGATAACTGGTACATCCCGGTGGGCAAACCCAACAGCACCTTTTGCGTGGACTTAGGTCGCCTCCACCCACAGCACGGCTTTATCGTCCTGGTTCGGTCCAATATCGTGACCACTCCGGCCGACCGGCCTAGCCAGGTAATCGATCCCCTCTGGCCTCCTATAGAGGCTTGCTGGCAGGCGGTGGGTAGGGGCGGGGCCGGTTTGAGCTCTCCGGCCCTGGTTAACCGCCGGTCTTAAGTACCCTAGAAAGGTGATGTTATGCCCTTAGGCTACGTGGCTCTGGTACTCCACGCCCACTTGCCCTATGTGCGTCATCCCGAAGAAGAATATTCCCTGGCCGAGAAATGGTACCATGAAGCGGTTACAGAAACTTATGTACCCCTTATCCGGGTGCTGCAGCGGCTGCTGGAAGACCGCGTTCCCGTCCGGCTGACGGTTTCCTTGAGCCCTCCCCTGGCCAGCATGATGGCCGACGATTTTATCCAGAGGCGCTACCTGGCCTATCTGGAACGCCTGCGGGAGCTGGCCGCCAGGGAGGTTTGGCGCACCCGCAATGATGCCCGCTTCCATGTTGTGGCCCGCATGTATCAAAGACTGTTTGAGGATACCTACCGTACTTACACCTTCTATAAGGGCAACCTGGTGGCCGCCTGGCGCGAGCTCCAGGAAGCGGGGGCCGTGGAGATGATAACCTGTGCTGCCACCCACGGTTATCTTCCCCTCATCGGGCTGCAGCGGGAAGTGGTAAGGGCCCAGGTCCAAACGGCCGTTCAAAATCACATCCGCCTTTTCGGACAGCCCCCGGAGGGATTGTGGCTGCCTGAGTGCGGCTACAACCCGGGAGACGATGCCATCTTGCGCCGGTACAACTTGAAATACTTTTTCGTGGATGCCCATGGCCTCCTTTACGCCACTCCCCGTCCCCGGTACAGCATCTTCGCCCCGGTTATGACCCCTTCCGGTGTCGCGGCCTTCGGGCGAGACCTGGAATCTTCCGAACAGGTGTGGAGCGCCCAAGAAGGTTATCCCGGGGACTTCGATTATCGCGAGTTTTACCGGGACATAGGCTATGATCTGGACTTCGAATATATAAGGCCCTACATCCACCCCTCAGGTCTGAGGGTGGATACGGGATTGAAGTATTACCGCATCACAGGTAAGACCAATTTGAAGGAGCCCTACGTTCCCGAGTGGGCCAGCCGGAAAGCCCAAATCCATGCCGGCAATTTTCTTTTTAACCGGGAACACCAGATACGGTACCTGGCCGCCCATATGGACCGGCCGCCCCTCATAGTCTGCCCTTACGATGCCGAGCTCTTCGGCCACTGGTGGTTTGAGGGTCCCCAGTGGCTGGAATCCCTTTTCCGCCAGGTGGCGGGCTTAAGCCACCGGCCCTTTGGGTTTCTTACCCCCAGCGACTACCTGGAGCGCTTCCCCAAGAATCAGCCGGCCACCCCGTGCATGTCCAGCTGGGGGAACCACGGCTACAACGAAGTATGGCTGGACGGTTCCAACGACTGGATCTACCGCCACCTCCACAACGCCGCCGAGGCCATGATCACCTTAGCCAACCGTTATGTCCGCCCCAGCCCCCTGGAAGAGCGGGCCTTGAACCAAGCGGCCCGCGAGCTCTTGCTTGCCCAGAGCAGCGATTGGGCCTTTATCATGAAAACGGGCACCATGGTGGAGTACGCAGTGGAAAGGACTAAAAAACACCTCCTCCACTTCTGGGAGTTAAAGGCCGGTATGGAGAGGAAGGAAATAAACGAAGAAAGGCTGCGGGAAATAGAGGAAAGGGACAACATTTTCCCGGACCTAAACTACCGGGTCTTCGCCAGCGAGGCCTGAGAAAGTGGGGGGTGCAGTCCCGGTTTCGGTCTGATCCCGTCCGGCTGCTGCCAAGGTTAGAGCTTTTTCGGCGGCGGTCTGCCCTTTCCGCGCGAGGAACGGGGATAAGGCCGCAAAGGTTCAGCCCGTCGGCAAATGTCAGCCCGCCGTCGGACCATATGGTATAATAATACAGGAAGGTAGAGGAAAACTTACCAAGGGGGTATCTAACCATGCGCGAGGCGCGTGTTGAAGAAGCGTTGGGACTGCTTGTGTGCCCCTGCGCGGTTATAGGGGCCAAAAAAGGGGAGGTCCACGACCTCACCACCGTGGCCTGGGTTACGCAGGAATCCATGGACCCGCCCCAAATCACCGTAGCCCTCCATCCCCAGCGATATGTGCTGGAGCTCATCCGGCAGGCGGGAGAATTCGTTCTTTCCCTGCTGGCTCATGATCAGGAAGAAATAGCCAGCTTCTGCGGCTCCCGCTCCGGAAGGGATACGGACAAGATCAAAGCCCTGGGGCTGGAACTGGAGCCGTCCAGGAAGGTACATACTCCGCGTTTGAAGAGGGCCCTGGCCAACCTGGAGTGTAAGGTTGCAGGGCAATATACCAGCGGGGATCACGTCATCGTGGTAGGCCGGGTCGTTGCCGCGGACATGGATCCCGACCCGAAGCCCCTCCTGTTCTACCGCCACCAGGTCACTCCCTGGAGATAACTTGGAAAGAAGGGTTAATTCCTATGGGTGCTCCCGAAAGGGCTGCCCAGCGGCATCTTTGTTTTGGCTGCAGCCCCGATAATCCCCTGGGGCTGCATTTAGAATTTTTCGCCCGGGAAGACGGTTGCGTTGGCACCCGTTTCACCCCGGGCGTATTCCACCAGGGCTATCCCGGCATGCTCCATGGAGGGCTGATCACCACCATCCTGGACGAATTAATGGCCAACCACCTGGCCCGGATGGGCTACTGGGCGGTTACCGCCCGAATGGAGGTGCGCTTCCGCAAGCCCCTACCCATAGGGCAGGAGCTCACCTTCTTCAGCCGGCTTGTTAAGAAACGACCGCCCCTTTTCCAACTGGAAGCCTGGGCCGAACTGCCCACCGGCGAGGTGGCGGCCGAAGCCCGGGCGGAAATGATGTTAAGAAAGTAAATGGGCAAATCTGGCCTGGAGGGACCAGTACTCCTCTATCGGCCGGGGGTTATCGATCTTCTTCTGGGTCAGACGCCCCTTTTCATACTCCGCCAGGGGCCACTGCCCCGTCTGGACGGCCAGGCGGGCCAGGTGCACGGTCAAGTGGCTGGGGTAGCCCCACCCCGGCGGGCAGGGAGCCAAGACGTGGATATAAGCGGGCCCCTTTGTTTCTTTGGCCTTATGTACTTTTCGCAGGTAATCCTGGGGGTAACCTATGCTGGCTGTGGCCGCATAGGGTATGTCGTGGGCGGCTACGATGCGCATCATGTCCTTTTTGGCGCGGTCCTCGCCCTTTCCTCTAAGCCCTACAGGGGTAGTGGTGGTACGAGCGCCCTGGGGAGTCGAGCTGCTCCGCTGTACGCCGGTGTTCATATAAGCTTCGTTATCATAGCACAGAAAGATGAAATTATGCCCGCGCTCAATGGCGCCGGAAAGGGCTTGCAGCCCTATATCCACCGTACCGCCGTCTCCGGCCACGCCCAGGACGTGGACGTCTTCCCTGCCGCGGCGTTTGAGACCTGTGGCTACCCCGCTCACCGCCGCGGCCGTACTAGGGAAGGTCACGTTGACGCAGGGCACTTTAAAGGCTAGTTGGGGATAAAAGGTGGTAACCCCCAGGAGACAACTGGGCGTGGTCACGATGACCGTCCGGGGCCCCAAGACTTTCAGGGCCAGCCTGACGGCCAGGATGCCTCCGCACCCGGCACAGGCGAAGGATCCATAGACCAACTCTTCTTCCGGTAGCTCTGTAATTTTCACCGCCGTCTTCCCTCCCAGCCTCTCAGGATTGAGCCGCAGCTACCTGGTGCACGGCCCCGGAGCTAGCAGCCAGGCACCGCCGGAAAATATCCTCAATGTCGGCCTGCCGGATGTCCTGCCCGCCCAAGCCTAGTATAAACCCGGCTACCGCCGGCGGCTTCTCCAGGCCCAGCAGGGCCGCCTTTACCTCCGTGCAGACCGCACCTTCGTAGCCAAAAGAGCAGTTGCGGTCCAGGACGGCCACCACCCGGGTCCCGGCCAGAACCCGCCGCAGCTCTTCCGCCGGGAAGGGGCGCAGGGCCCGCAGGCGCAAGGCACCTACCCTCCTGCCCTCCTGCCGCAGCCGGTCCACCACCTCCCTGACGGTACCCATGGTAGCTCCAAGGGTGACCAGGACAACTTCGGCACCCTGACAGCGGTAGGGAACCACCAGCCCGCCGTACCGTCGGCCGAAAATTCTATAAAACTCCTCATCCACCCGGCAGATGACGTCCCGGGCTCGGTCCATGGCCGCCTGCTGGGCCTGCTTGAAGGCGGGATATATATCAGGACCGGCACCTACTCCGAAGACCAATGGCCGTTCGGGTTCCACTACTTCCCGGGGCTTATAGGGCGGGAGGAATGCATCTACGACTTCCTGGGCGGGAATTTCCACGATTTCCTCGGTATGGGAAAGAACATAGCCGTCCAGGCAGACCATGACCGGGGTCAGGACTTCCGGGCATTCGGCTATCCTATAGGCCTGGAGGCAGGTGTCCAGAGCCTCCTGGGCGGTTTCCACATAAAGCTGTATCCACCCTGTGTCGCGGCAGGCAATACTGTCCTGGTGGTCGGCCCAGATGGTCCATGGGGCGGCCAGGCCGCGGTTGGCCACGGCCATAACCACCGGCACCCTGCTGCCGCTGACATAGTGCAACATTTCAAACATATAGGCCAGGCCCTGGGAAGAAGTGGCCGTGAAGACCCGCATGCCCGTCACCGCCGCCCCGTAACAGGCCGTCAGGGCGGCGTGTTCCGATTCTACGCGAATATATTCGGCGTCCAATTCCCCCCGGGCAATTTGAGCCGCTATTTCTTCTACCACCGGCGACTGGGGCGTGATGGGGTAAGCAGCCACCACTTCCACTCGGGCGAGGCGTACGGCCTGCGCCACCGCTTCGTTGCCGTTTATGTATTCACGCACTTGTTTCACCTTCTTCCCCGCCGGGTACAACTTCTTCTACCAACTTCAAGGCCTGGCGCGGACACTCGTGGGCGCAGATACCGCACCCCTTGCAGTAATCGAGATCAATAGTTATGTACCCTTTTTCTCTCTGAATGCACCCCTCAGGGCAAAAAAGCCAGCATATTAAACAGTTGTTGCACCTGCCGGCCTGCAGCACCGGCCGGGCCGTCCGCCATGATCCGGTACGAAACTTAAGATGTGGTGTGGGTAAATTCGGAATCATTTCTCCCGCCTGCCTTTCCTTACTTCCTCTCCCCACCTGAAGCTGGCTTCCACCAGGCGCCAGTTTTCCTCCACTGCCGCAGCAGGCAGGAGGTCGGCCGTAGCTCTCTTGACCGCCTCTAGATTAACCCAACCGGTAAGGCCGGCCAGGGCGCCCACCATGGCCGTGTTGACCAGCAAGGTCCCCAAGATCTCCCGGGCCATACCAGCGGCGTCCAGCCGGTAGAGGTTTACGTCGGAGGGAGGAGAAACCTTTAAAGGGGGAGGAACGTTGACCAGGGCGCACCCTCCCGGCCCCAGGCCCTGCCATATATCCCCACCCCCCAAGAGAGAAGCATCCAGCACTACTACCCAATCGGGCCGGTAAATTTGACTCCGATCCCTGAGGGGTCCGTCGGCCAGCCGCGTAAAGGCCGTGACGGGGGCTCCCCGGCGCTCGGTGCCGAAGGAAGGAAAGGACTGGGCAAACTTGCCCCCGTAAACCGCCGCCGCCCGCCCCAACAGGCGCGCGGCGGTGACCACTCCCTGGCCTCCCCGGCCGTGCCACCGAATCTGCAACACAGGCGCCCTCCTTTGTCTTCGATTTCTCTCCCGTGCCATCCACACTTTGCCTTCATCAGCACTCACTTTATTATACTCCAGCCGGGAGGGGCGGGAAAAGGGCTCTGGGCCGACCCGGGCCGGTAGAAAGACTAGCGGCCGGCAGCCCGGGGAGAGGCCGGCCGGTTTCCGGGGGAAGGGGTTGCGGGTTGCGGGTTGCCGGCTAAGCCAGAAACCTAAGGTTTAAAGCCCGGGGGACTCACCCCTGCGGATAATCTCCTGCAGTCTCTTCTCGTAGAAGGCGGCCAGTTCCTCGGCGGCCTCCTGGCTGAAGGCCTCACTGTACACGCGGTACAAGGGTTCTTCTTGGTCGGGCAGTACCAGGGCCCATCCCTGGGGATAGCTTACTTGGATGCCGTCCAGCAGCTCCACCCGGCGCCCATCTTCTTCCCCTACCAGGGACCGCATGACCCTTCCTTTGGCCTGCCAAGGACAGGGGACCAGCCTGGTACTTCGATAAACGGCCGGCAAGCCGTCTACAGCCTCGGCCAAGGACAGATCATGCCTTGCCAGCCAGTCTATCAGGTAGGCCAAGGCCGCCAGGGCATCGAACTGCAGGTTGAACTGGGAGTAGCGGCCGGGGCCGTCTTCCTCCAGTACGGCCTGGTGCACCAGGCCGGGATGATTCTTGACTCGCCGGATGCGCCCGCCCAGGTCAGCAGCCACGATCTCCGCCGCCCGGGGAGCCACCATGGGCAGGGCCAGGGTTTTGCTTTCGGTTTCCTCCAGGTAAATGCGGGTCAGGAGGGCAGTCCGCCGCGCCTCATCCACCAGGAAACCGCCCGCATCCAGGAGCAAAAGCCTTTCAGCATTCTTGTCGATGACGGCGCCCAGCTCGGCGCCGTAGCGGCCTATTTCCCGGGCAAAAAAGGGGAGCTCCCGCTGGATCTCGCCCCAAGTGCGGCGGGGAGCGAAGTCCAGGCGTATCACTTCACACCCGGCCCGGGAAAGGAGACGTGACGCCGTTTCGGCGCTCCCTTCCTGGCAGCCCAGGGCCACTCGCACCCGGCGGCGGGTTATCTTATCCGTATCTAGGGTGCCCAGCAGATAATCAAGGTAGGCCTCCACCAGGCCCGGCTGGTAAGCAGCTTCGGCAATTTCCTCTCCCTCTACCTGCCGGACGTCTTCCCGCCAGAAGATGTTTTCCACCTTGCGCACGTCTGCCGGGGGAAGGTCGGCTCCCCTTCCGTTCACCAGGTGCAGCCACACCTTACCCCGCACTCCGGCGTCTTCCTTCAGGTGGCAGGCCCCGTTAAGCTCCAGGGAGCGCACGGCAAAGCGGAATACCGGCATAAGGAGGCGGCCCATTTCTACTACTTTGACTCCCGTACTCATGAGGCCGGCGGCCACGGCTTTGGCCAGCATATCGCCGGCGGGCCCCGCGAAGGCGCTAACGCCTACGGTGGCGCCGGGCTTAAAGGTGGCGCCGAAGGCGGCCCCCAGCCTGGCCGCCTGGGAGGGGGTAAAGTCCCCACCTAAGAACCCGGGGGCGGCGCTCCCGGTGAACAGGGGGCGTCCGGTACCCTGGCCCCAGACGAGGGATTCCCGCAGGACGGAGTCCTGGCCCACGCATTTTTCCGGCCAGACCTTCACTTGAGGGCGTACCTCGGCCCGGGCCAGGATACGGCCGGCGTCCCCCACCACGGCTCCCTCCAGCACCCGCGCCCCCTCTTCCACCGAAACGCGGCTGAGGAGAATGCCACCCTCTACCCGGCTTCCGGCGCCCAGGGTCACTCCGTCCCAGAGTATGGCCCGCTCCGCCCTAGCGCCCTCCCCCAGCCGGCAATATGATCCCAGCACCGTATAAGGACCCACCCTGGCTCCCGGCCCGATGCGGCAGAATCCCCCTATAAGGACCGGCCCCCGGATTTCGGCCATGGGATGTATTTCCACCCCTTCTCCGGCTACCAGGCCGTTGCCCCGGTCCTCCCCCACTATCCTTACCCTGGCCTTACCGGAAAGGATGTCCTGGTGGGCCTGCCAATACTGGGTAATGTTGCCAATATCGCACCAGTATCCTTCCAGGGTAATGCCATAAAGGGGCTTAGCTTCTTTCAATAACAGGGGGAAAAGGTCCTTGCTGAAATCAAAGGGCCTGTCCGGGGGTATCAGGTCCAGGACTTCCGGCTCCAGGATATAAATGCCCGTATTCACCCGGTCGCTGAAGACCTCACCCCAGCTCGGCTTCTCCAGAAAGGCTCTAATTTTACCGTCGGGATCGGTAATGACTACCCCGTATTCCAGGGGATTCTCCACCTGGGTGAGGACTAGGGTGGCCAGGGCCCCCCGTTCCCGGTGAAAGGCCACGGCCTCTCGCAGGTCAAAATCCGTAAGGGCGTCTCCGCTCACCACCACAAAGGTCTGGTCCAGGAAAGGGGCAGCATTTCTTACACTCCCGGCGGTGCCCAGGGGGGTAGTCTCCACGAAATAGTGCAGGTGAACGCCGAAGTCCGACCCGTCACCGAAGTATTCCTGGATGAGGCCCGGCAGGTATTGCAAGGTGACACCGATTTCGGCAAAGCCCTGCCGGCGTAAAAGATCCACACAGTATTCCATGACCGGCCGGTTGGCTACCGGAACCAAAGGTTTGGGTCGCCGGCAGGTCAGGGGACGAAGCCGGGAGCCTTCGCCCCCGGCCATGATTATCGCCTTCATATCCTACCTCCCGCTTAGTCCGGATTACCACCGTTTAGCATTTTGCCCCTTCTGACCTAAAAAAATTCCCTAAATGCTTTACCCTAACCTCCGGCCTGCGACAACCCGCCCTGGGGCGTAGCACTTATGCAGCGGGGCCTTTAGGAGGACACTATAAGGAGTAGGCGGGCAACCTGTTGAATAGGGAGGTGGTAAAGGTGAAGATCAGCGGCCGCAACCAGTTGAGAGGGACTGTCCGTCACATCGCAACCGATGGTTTGATGGCGAAGGTCGTCGTCGACATCGGCGGTAGACAAAGCATAACCGCGCTCATCACCGGAGAGGCGGCCAACGACTTGGGCCTGGCCGTAGGCGACCGAGTTACTGCCCTGATTAAGGCGACTTCGGTGATGATCGTAAAATAGAAAAGCCGGTCGAACTTGCGACCCGCGGTCTTGCCGGCGGGTCTTTTCGGGCCTCCTACTAGAAAGCGGTTCCCTCTTTTTACCATCAGACGCCTATTTGACTACCCTTACCCTTGTTCGCTTGCTTTTAAATCCAATTAGGCTTCCCTAGAGAAAGCCGGGAATACGCCAAAGATGGTCCTCATTCTCAAGATACCGGTGGTAAAGCCGCATCAAATCCGCTACGGTATACTCATGGCGGCGAGCGGCTTCCCGGAATGGCGTGAGTCACCCCGGGAACCTCCTGGCTTTGGACATGCGGTGGAAGTTAGTATGCGATTACATCTTTATCTTAGGCCCAGGTAAAGGTTCAATGAATTTGAGAACCATATTGCCAGTAACAAGGAAATTAGTACTTTAAATACGACCATTCTAGCAGTTGTTTGTTTCTGCTCTGGAGGAAAGAGTATTCCTATTGACCAGAAAAACAGTGCAGCGACAATAATCACTGGATAAAGTTTGACTAAGAGTTGAATAAAAGCTGTTAAATACCAAGGTTGCAAGATATCCACCTCCTTCCTTCGTTATTGCCTTATATTTTGCTGTCCATGGGAGGGCCCTAGAACAACTCCTCCTTGAGGCGTAAAAATATCACCGGGCTGAAATATTACGTAATCCGGTAGCAAACCCCAAGAACCCTAAATTTCCACCAGGCATAAAGCGGTAAGAACCCTCTTAGTCACACCTTTACCATCTCTTGGTAAGCGTATAGTTTGCCACCGGCGGCAAAAATTACTCTCCCATCTACCCACTCGGGGCTCCCACCTTGCTCAAAAGTCTTACCTTCCGGTGCGTCCAGCGAAGTTACGGCCATGGAAGCACAATCAAGAATGAGGAGTTTAGTCTTGGCCTGGGCATCTTGAACGTAAAACGCCACTTTTTTGTTATCCTCATCCCATCCGTAGAAGCCTTGCGTCCTAAATCCTTCCGGTACAGCGATATAATAGGACTTCCTCTCCTCAAAATTGAACACATAATGATCAGGTTGAACTAGCCCGTCTTTTGAAGGATTGTAAATGATATATTTACCGTCTGGAGAAGCACCTGTAATCATTATTTCATGATTAACTAAGACCTCGGTTTTCCCTGTATTCACATTCACACTTTTCAGTTCGCCGGCGGCTCCCTGGTATATAACCACTTCATAATTTGCCCAGCACACCGGTACTATCGAGCCTCTATCCCTTTCGTCTACCAGCAACCTGGTATTGCCCTGCAGGTCCGTTAGCCATAAAGACGAGTTGCAGTTTCCGGGATAGCCAAGCCGGTTAGAAGAAAATGCTATGTTATTCTCGTCAGGCGAAAGTATCGGTTGGCTCACCCAGTAAAGAATGCGTTCGTCCGGATCTATTCCCCGCTTGGCCAACTCCTCTTTCTTTTTATATAAATCTTGCTGGGATATATTGCCTACGACTTCGGGCTGAATATTCTTCGGTTGATCAAGCGTAGCAAGATCAGCTACCCATAGACTTTTGTGAGCCAGATCCGTAAAAACTACTCTCTTTTTACCAACCGTAAGATAAAGAGGGCCGCCTTCTCTGGCCGGGCGAACCGAGACAACCTGGCCGTTTTTCATTATTTTCACTAATTGAAAGCTATATTCGTTTGGTTTACCTTTGTTAATAGTAATGGAAACCGTTTCGGTTGGCGTTTCTTTAAGCTTATTATCTACCAGGACATAAGCCCCTGTAATGGTTCTCTCCCCAATTCCGCCGCCCTCCTTTATCAGAACTTCCCCAGCCATACCCCGCAAGCGATGAACTAAAATTTTCATATACGGGTTGCTAGCACTAACTCGAGTTAATCCGAAGACTAAAATACTAAGGAGCAAGAATGACCCCATCAAAAAAAGAAGTTTTCGTTGTCGAGTAGACATATTGATTCCTTCCTTTCCTTAAGGAAGCATAAAAAGTGCCGGCGAAGTGTCTGCTCGCCGTTCTTCCACCTCTTGAGGTTTTTCCACCCCTGTTATACCACACAGGGGCAGGTGGCCGCTACCTCTAGCCTTTTTCCTTTCACTGCCTACTGAAATTTTGCAGGCCCTTGGTCATACTTGATCACCTCAAGAATGCATATTACACTTAAGGAAAAGGTCAATGTTAAGATTAAGGGGGTGTAAAGATGGAACGCATAGCCGGCATAAACGAGGTTCGGCCTAAACTTACTTCCTACATCGAATCTCTAAAGGATGGCTCGCCCGTAATCATTACGATCAATAGTGAACCTAAAGCTGTGCTCATGGATTACGAAAAATACCGGTTATTGCAGAAATCCGCCGAAGAAAATAAAAGGCTGGCCTTAAAAGCAGCCCTGGCTGACGTTAGAGCCAGAGCTGCTATGAATAATTTAACTCCGGCAGATATAGAAAAAGAGATTAAGGAGTACAGAGAAGGTAAATGAAAGTAGTTTTGGATACAAATGTAGTTATATCAGGTCTGTTGGCGACGGCAGGCCCACCTGGCCGTATAGTAGATCTCTGGGTAGACGGGAAATCGAAGTTGTGGTTAGCCCAGCGATTATAGCGGAATATATAGGGGTCTTCCTTAGACCACAATTTGCCAAAGTCGGCACCTTAGAAGAAAGGCAGCAATTGTTGCAAGATTTAATCACTCTTAGTAACACTATTTTGATTCTGCCCCATGTAGAAATTAATGTTATTAAAGCTGACCCAAGTGATAATCGCTTTTTAGAATGCATTAAAGCAGGAAAACCCGATTGTCTCATATCGGGTGACAGCCATTTACTCGCCCTGGGTGAATATGAGGGAATTCCCATTATTACTCCACGTGAGTTTTTGGAAACTCTATGGAAGCACTAAACGCCCGCCAAACAGGGCCAAAACAACCCCCACCTCACATCCTTGGTGAAGGCTCCAAAGACCGATGATTCATGGAGCAAACACGAGGCAAAGTCTTGCACTGCCGCAGGAGTTGGTCCCCAGCCTCTTTACGGCGCGGTTCCGGGAAAATTCTGCGGGGCGGCCACCCTTAGCCTTTACTAATGGGCCCGCGCGGCCGGATACGGCCTAGAGCAGGCGATCCCTTCCCCGGTCTTGATTGACCAGGGCCGCCCGGTGGCCCACCAGGTCGTAGCGTCCGCTGAAGGGGGGCATATGTCTCTGTGGCTCCTTTTGCTCCCTATTGCTGCCCAGGGCCAGGGCGTAGCGCCGGATCTTCTCCCTGAGGGATGGCCTTTCCGGCCAGGGGGTGCGGCGGTATTCCTCGTAGACCGAGGTGTAAAGTTCCCAGGTGCGCCGGGCTATCTGCCGCCAATCATAGACCTCCTTCACCAGGCGCCTGCCCCCCTCCTTCACCCGGGCCGCCAGGGCAGGATCTTGCAGAAGGGCAACAATGTTGTCGGCCAGGGAATGGGTATTTCCGGGAAAGGCCCGCATGCCGTTAATCCCGTGGGTAACGATCTCTTTCAAGCCCCCGGTTTCGCTGACCACCACCGGTACTCCGGCGGCCATGGCTTCCAGGGCTACTATGCCGAAGGGCTCATAAAGGCTGGGAAACACCGCCACTTCCGCGAGGCGGTAAAGCTGGTTGCGGGTGCTGTCGTCGACGTATCCCGTGAAGCATACCTTGTGGGCGATTCCCAGCTCCCAGGCCCGGCTCTTCAGTTCCCCTTCCATGGGGCCCTGTCCGGCCACTACCAGTTTGGCCTCCGGGCACCTGGCCAGCACCTGGGGCATGGCTTCCAATAGCACCTGAACTCCTTTTTCCACCACCAGGCGGCCGACGAAGAAAATTATCCTTTCCTGGGGCAGGGCATACCGCCGGCGCACTTCAGGAGGGGGATCGGCCTCACGGAACTTGGAGGGCATGACGCCGTTGGGGATGACGGTAATTTTATCCAGGGGGACCTGGAACAGCCCCTGAACCTCTTCCCGCATGTGCTGGCTGCAAACTACTACGCGCCAGGCCTCGTAAGTAAGCCACCACTCTACGCTGTGGATGTAGCGCTGCAGGTCGTTATGTATCCCGCGATTGCGCCCGGCCTCGGTAGCATGGATGGTGGCGACCAGGGGGAGGCGATAGGCATGCTTAAGGGCACGGCCGGCAAAGGCCACGAGCCAGTCGTGGGCGTGAATCAAGTGAAAGGGACCGTAGTGCCGCCACAAGAATATGGCCTCCTCCAGGAACCGTATGTTGAGCTGCAGGACCCAGGTAACGAAGTCCGGGGCATGGACGGGGTAGGCTTCCACCCTGTGTACAAATACACCTTTTTCCTGCCGTTGCATACCGCTGGCCTCCGGCCGGCCTATAGTTATGACGTGTACGTCCTGACCTTGAGCGGCCAGGGCGTGGGTCAGGTCTTCAACATGCCGGGCCAGGCCGCCTACGCTGTGGGGAGGGTATTCCCAGGAAAGGTGAAGTAGACGCATCCTGCATCACCAGCTTTTAGTTTGCTCCAGGAAGGCATTATTTCATACCGTACGGGAGGATTTTGAAGCATGTTGTCGAACAAAAATTTATTCGGAGGTGCAGGATAATGGCCAGAAGATTAGGATTGCTTATTCTCCTTTGTTCCCTTTTCTGGCTTAACTTTTTCGTCATACTCCCGCCCGTTCTGGCCAGTAACGGGCTATCCCTCTCCACCGCCTTTCCCGGGATCGAAGTTCGCCCCGGAGAAACCGTAACCTTCCCCCTGGAATTGCGCACCACAGGGGTATCTAAAACCGTCGAGCTACAGGTAGTTTCCGCTCCTAAAGGCTGGTCGTCCAGCTTTAAAGGCGGAGGCATGATCATTAATCAGATCCTGGTCGCCCCCCAGGAGCCGGCTAAAGTAGATCTGCAGGTGGAAATCCCTCAGGACGTGAAACCCGGCACTTACAATTGCGTGGTCAGGGCTACCGGTGGAGGGAGCAGTGCAACCCTTTCCCTACAGATGGTTATTAAAGACGCCCCCAGCGGCAGCGATAAAATGGCCACCCAGTATCCAGTGCTGAGCGGTACGAGCACCACTACCTTCCAGTTCCGGGTCGACCTCACCAACAATGGAGCCCGGGAGCGCTCGTACAGCTTGAACGCCCAGGCTCCCCCCGGCTGGCAGGTAACCTTTAGCCCGGCCTACGACAGCAAGCAAATCGCCAGCTTAAGCTTGAAGCCGGGAGAAAGCCAGGGACTGGATGTGACCGTTAAGCCGCCCCAAGGGGTTAAGGCCGGCACCTATGAAATCCCCATTGAGGCCGTTTCCAGCAACAGCAAGGCCGGGGTAGTGCTCAAAGTGGTAATCACGGGTACCTATACCCTGGAAATTACCACGCCTACGGAAAGGCTTAACGCCGAGGCCACCGCAGGGGGAGAAAGCCCGGTTACTCTGCTGGTTAAGAACACGGGCAGCTCCGACATCCAGAACATTACCTTCACCGCTTCCCCCCCTTCCCAGTGGTCCGTGACCTTTGAACCGGACACCATCGACGTCCTGCCGGCCGGAGAAGCCCGGCAGGTGGTGGCTTATCTTAAGCCGCCTAAAGAGGCCATTGCCGGGGATTATGTGGTCAACATTACGGCCGAGTCGCCTGCGGCCAGCACTACGGCTACCTTCCGGGTGACCGTTAAGACCTCCACTTTATGGGGCATCGTGGCCATCCTGCTTGTTGTGGGTGTTATCGGCGGGGTGGCGTGGATTTTCCATAAATACGGGCGGCGATAGCCATGGGTACCGGTACGGCTATAATCGTTACGGAGAATTTAACTAAGCGTTATGGACCGGTAACGGCCGTCGAAGGACTGAACCTGGAAATCTATGAGGGCGAGATTTTCGGCCTTTTGGGACCCAACGGTGCGGGCAAGACTACCACTATCCTGATGCTGCTGGGCCTAACCGAGCCTACGTCCGGGCGGGCCCTGGTGGCGGGCCTGGATGCCATCCGTCAACCCCTGGCCGTTAAAAGGATAGTAGGGTACCTTCCCGATAACGTAGGGTTCTACGACGATATGACGGCCAGGGAAAACCTCCTCTACACGGCCCGCCTGAACCACATTCCCCCGGAGGAGAGCGGGAGGCGCATTGATTCCGCCCTGGAGCAGGTCGGCCTAACCGAGCACGGCGACCGCAGGGTAAGGGAGTTTTCCCGTGGCATGAGGCAGCGCCTGGGCATTGCCGATGTTCTCATAAAAGATCCGCGCATCATCATCCTGGACGAACCCACCCTGGGTATCGACCCGGAGGGCGTCCGGGAATTACTGGACTTGATCGTCCGCCTTTCCCGCGAAAAGGGGAAAACCATCCTTATCTCCTCCCACCTCCTCCACCAGATTCAACAGATCTGCGACAGGGTCGGCATTTTTGTGGGCGGCCGGCTCCTCGCGATGGGCCCCCTGGAGACTCTTGGCCGCCAAGTGATGTCCGGAAAGCCCCTGGAAATTGAGCTGCAGGTCCAGCCGCAGAACGACGAAGTCCTGTCTCTCCTGGCCTCCCTGGAGGGCGTCGAGGAAGTGTCGAGCCAGGGACCCTACATCCGTGTACGCTGTGCCAAGGGCCAGGACGTCCGTCCCCCACTGGCCGGGCTTCTGGCGGGGAGGGGAATAACCCTGCTCCACATGCGGGCCCGGGGTTACGACTTGGATGATATCTACCTGCAATACTTCCAAGGAGAGGGAAGACCATGAGGGATTGGCGCCAAGCACTCCGGGACTTTGTCCGTTGGTGGCGTGAGGCCTTCCGCAGTAGCGGTGGCTTGAAGGTTATCTTCCTCAAAGAGCTCGGCGACCACCTAAGCAGTACGAGGATGACCATTATCTTTTCCCTGGTCGCCGTGGCCTGCCTCTCGTCCCTTTACGTCGCGGGTCAAAACATCCGCCAGGCGGTGAGCGACGAAACCTCGGCCTTCGTGTTTCTGCGTCTTTTCACCACGAGCGGCGGCTCTTTGCCCCCTTTCATCGCCTTCATGTCCTTTCTGGGGCCCCTTTTGGGGCTGGCCATGGGCTTCGACGCCATAAACGGCGAATACCATAAGCGTACCCTGAGCCGCCTGCTGGCCCAGCCTATTTACCGCGACGACGTGATAAACGGCAAATTTCTTGCCGGCATTGCGGTGCTGACCCTTATGGTTGCCGTCTTGGGGCTGCTGGTGGCCGGGCTGGGCCTCGCCCTCTTCGGCGTTCCACCCCGGGGGGAAGAATTATTGCGGATGGTTGCTTATCTTTTGGTAACCGTCATTTATATAGCCTTCTGGCTAAGCCTGTCCTTGCTATTTTCCCTGGTCTTCCGCCAGACGGCCACTTCGGCCCTGGCCGGTATAGCCGTGTGGCTTTTCTTTGCCATCTTTGCACCTATGCTGGCCGGAATTATTGCCGATGGGCTGTTCCCCGTGGCCCAGGATTCTCCTGCCGACCTGGTGCTTCGCAACGCTGCCTGGAAGCAGGGGCTCAGCCGTCTTTCGCCGACCACCCTTTACGATGAAGCGACCATAACCCTGCTGAACCCCGATGTACGCACTTTGGGCCCCGTTCTGATCCAGCAGCTCATAGGAGCCGTTCCCGGGTTCTTGCCCCTGGGACAGAGCCTGCTCCTCATCTGGCCGCATTTGGTGGGCCTTATCGCCGCCACCATGCTCATTTTCGCGGCGGCCTACTATTTCTTCATGCGCCAGGAGATACGCACGAATTAATCCCCGTTACCCGGCCCAACTATTGCACCCCCAAAGGTCCTGGCAATTCCCCCGTGAGCCGGCGTCAATGTCGATAGGCCGGTTCCCCGAATTCCCATCCTCGGCTGCGCCAGCTGCCTTATTAAGCCGTGTCTCGCGCGAAGGCCTGCCCGGACATCTTCGACCCCGAGCAGGCCTTTTTAACCAAAGCCGGGAGCAGCTAAAAGTTCTTGCATTTCCTCCTGACCGCCCGCAACTAGGAGTAGCCATCGCGCCTGCAGAAAGCAAAGCCGCGGGTAAGCCAATCTTAACCCGCGGCTTTACGCGTCCACCCCCGAGGCAGGTCCCGGGTGGCCAATCTAAATATAGCCCTCCTGCCTCAGCAGGTTTCTAGCCGTCTCGGCGTCCTCGGGGGCTACCAGGATTACAGGGCCGGTGCAGCCCATCCCGCTGGCGGCGTAAATCCCGGCCTTCCACAGGGCCCGGACGGCCGCCTCCAATTCTAAGATATCGATACCGGGGATCTCCTCGCTCACGGGCTTTCTGGGCGGTTCCGGCACAGGAGCAGCCGTCTGTTCGCCTTTAACCTCTTCAGCGTCCCAGAGGCCCTCCAGACCGGCCCCTTTGGCCCTGGCCAGCTCTTCTTTATAAAGGGCAAGGACCTTACCCTGGGCCGCCTGCGCCGCATAACGGATGGCACCGGCTACTACCGGCGCTCCGGAGGCCCGGGACAAGATGAAAACGAGGTGACCATAAGTTTCCCCTATTCCCGGCCCGTAGCCGTAGCCCAGGGCCTCGTATTCCCCGCCGGTGGTAAAGGAGGAAAAGACCTTCATGAGGATGTTCCCGGTAAGGCTGTCGGTCACCATGACGTCGCAGGCGCCGGCCAGGAGATCGTTCCCCCGCATGACCGCTCCACCGTCGGAACGCACGGAAGTTGCGAACTCCAGGTCGTACCCCTGACTCTGCAGTTTCCTCAAGATCCGCTCCACCATGCGGGCGCCTTCAACGTTTAAAATGCCCAGCTTGGGCCGGGCGATGCCGCAAGCTTTGGCACAGGCGATGCCCGCCAGGGCGTTTTTTACCATGGCCTTTACCCGGTCGGCATCGGAGGTACCCGTAGTAGTGGCTATGAACATCTCCCGCCCCTTGCCGGGGGTAACCACCCGGCCTACGGTGGCCGTGCCCAGGGGGAAATTAAAATGCATGGTCACCGCCGCCTGGATCTCACCGGTTTTCAGAAGTGTTTCCATGGCCTGGTGCAGGTCCCTCTCGCAGTCACCGGCCGGGACATGGGAGATTCCCAGGCGGAGGGCTTCCTCCAGGCCTTCCACCTCCGGCCCTATGAGTACTACCTCGATATCGCTGTGACTGAGGACCGCTTCCACGGCCCCCCGGACCAGCTCTTCCCGGCCCACCTCGTTGGGGGACAGGGTAAGGCCCACCCGTACGCGGGGTACTACCGGAGCCCTGCCCTCCAGGGCATCGCCCAGCTCCAGGAAGACCTCCCCTATCGCCTGCTTAAGAGCCGAGCCGGACATACTCCCCACCTCACTCTCCCATAATCTCCCCGGCTACTCTGCGCAGGGCTTCGGCCACCAGGCGGCGAACTTCATCTTTGGGTAGGACATCCCCTTTACCCGGCACGTCTCCGGAGTTTTTCTCTAACACCAAGGACACGCCGTCGAAGAGGCCGGTCATCCTTCCCAGAAAGAGGCTGCCTTTACCGATGATCATGACGCGATTATACCGGCCGTTCATAATCCCCTCCCGGGCGAAAGCGAGGAAGGGCACCCCTGAGGGTATGTGACCCTGGGTCGGGGCATAACCGGGCATACCGTGCCGTTTGATAAAGTCCTCCAGCTCACCCCGCTGGATCTCGCCCTTCATTACGGCCAGGGCACCGATCATCTTATAGTTGGCCTTGGGGACGTTCCCGGCGCCGGCCGGCTCCGTAATTTCGGGGTTCTGCATTTCAGGCGCGTATTTGTCGATGTCGCCGATCCTTAAATTGCCCCTGCCCAGGGGCTCGGTAACCAGGGCCTCCATTACTGCCTGGGGGGTAGCCCCAGACCCTATCTTATGGCGGCCAATGATGTCGGTGCGGATGACCGGATTCGCCCCGTCGTTCTCGCCCACCAGGACGGCAAAGGCTCCCAGGACGTCCTCCAGCACCGGCATGCCCTTTTTCACGTGGTCCCGGCCGTTCATCCCCAGTTTGGCCACGGCACCCCCGCCGACAACCAGGACGTTCCTGTAAATACCCGCCTGGACTAAGGCCGCCGCCGTCACCAACCCGTGGGCCGGGCCGGCGCAGAAGGAACGCATATCCGCCCCTGTAGCATTGCGCAGTCCGCACATCTCACCGATGGCTTTGGCAAAATTCCCCCCGCCCCGCTGGTTCATGTCGCCGCACGCTTCTTCAGAGGTCTCGATAATGTATTCCACTTCCTCCCCGGTAGAACCCAGCAGTTTGAGGAGGCGCCGCACGGCCCAGATGGACGTGGCCTTGGTGACCAGGTTCTCCAGCATCACATGGGCCTGTAGGTTTTCATCCACATCATGGGCCCGGCGCACACAGCCCACCATCTGGCCGTCTAGCAGGAGCTCTTCGGCTCCTGTTTCGCGGACATACTTCTCGATTTCCTCTCGCTCGCTGCCTTCCTTCCATTTGGCAAAGTCCCCATCCTCAAAAAGCCCCGTCTGGAGCAGCTTTGCTTTAATGCGGGCCTGAAAATCCTTTTCCAGGTAGACGAGGTCGAAGCTGTCCGCCAGCTTCAGCAGCCCGTAGAGCAAGTCCTCGGAAACGATATCCCCAAACTTTCCTTGGGCGGAAGCACCTGTAAGCAAGTTGGAGTACCAGGGCCGGGATATGTTTTCCAGCTCTTCGGGCCGCAGGTTGCCGATGAAAACCTGATTGGGGGGATACTGTACCACTTCTTCATAAGACCTGAGGTGGGAGGGCAGTTGCTGGAGGTACTCCCCCTCCGGATTTTTCAGGCGTTCTACCTTCTGAGTGGAGCCTCCGGTGAGGAGAATGTCCGGAGAATGGAAAAGGGCGTAGGCGGCTCCTTTGAGAACCGGAAAGCTCATCTTCTCACCTCCCGCAAAGGCTTAAGGAAAGGTGGGCAAGGGTTCCTTGCCCACCTCGGTTCCGGCTTTAGTCGGCAAAGACCCTCTGCTCCTCCACTTCCGTCTGCAGGGCCCGCAGGGCCTTCATGACCAGCCTGCGCCGCAAGTTTCTCTCTTCTTCCCGCGAAAGGGCGGGATTGCCCAGGGGGTGCGGTATGGCCACGGCCGGCACTATGCGGTTGGCCCCTACGGTGAGGGAAATGGGTACAATGGTGCAGACGTGAACTACAGGGATCCCGGCTCTTTCGATTTCCTTTACCATCGTTGCGCCGCAACGAGTGCAGGTTCCTCAGGTGGAGGTGAGGATAACTGCCTGCACCCCGTCCTGTTTGAGTTCGGCGGCAATAGCCTGGGCGTACCTACGGGCGTTGGCCACCGAGGTCCCGTTGCCTACCGTGGCATAGTAGTAGCGGTGGAGCTCGCCGATGACCCCCTCTTTTTCCAGTTCCCGCATAACATCTACCGGCAGCACGCGGTCCGGGTCCTCGTTGGCGTAGACCGGATCATAGCCGCCGTGGGCCGTCTGATGGGTTTCGCTGGTCAAATCCGTTATGCCGGCAATATCGTATTTCCCGAACTTGGAGGCGCTGGAGGACTCGATCTTGTCGGGGTTGCCCTTGGGCACTATACCTCCGGAAGTTACTAGGGCGACCTTGGCACGCGCTAAGTCCTTGACCGCCGGATTGGGGGGCACCCGGTCGAAGACCGGCATGGGATATTCGGTCGTAAAGGGCTCGCCGCGGAGTTTCTTTACCAGCATCTCTACGGCGCGCCTGGAACCGCGTTCGGAGCAGAAGACGTTCCTGCGGATACCCCGGGGAAGGTAGCCTTCCTCTTCCGGCGCTCCCACCGGCTCCCCGCGGCCCAGTTTGACGGCCAACCGCGCCATAGGACCAACAGCCTGCCGCATGGCCGCCGCGGAATTACCAGTCTTAATAATATAGGCATAACGGCTGTAGAGCTCCACGCCGGGATTCTCGGGGTACATACCGGAAACCACCGGCTTCTTCAGGGTTTCCCAGACGCCCTGGGCCACGGCGCCGCAGGCGGTCCCGTAGCGGCCGGCATTAAAGGCCGGGCCGGCGACGACTACATCCGGATCGTATTGGGCAATGAGCCTGACTACTTCGGCCTTAGCCTCTTCCAGGTGTTCGGCAAAATAGGTATCCCCGCATATAACGGTGGCGACGACTTCCCCCTCCTGAGCCAGGGCCTGCTGCAGGGCCAGTCCCGGCCCTACAGTGCCCTCTTTGGCCATAGGAGGGACGTCCGCTTTCTCCTCGCCGCCTATCTGGCCGAAAAACTGGTTCAGATAATGGACGATGCGGACCTTCTTTTTTTCCACCCTTCATCCCCCTTTCCGGCTCCCTAGTATTTGCTGTATTGCTCCCGGATGGTCCGGACCTCATTGGTTATGGCTTCCACATCCAGCACCATTTCCATCATGCCGACCTGCTTTTCATATACCTCGGGGTCAACGGCCTCTTTGACCTCCGGCTCCAGAATATGGTACACCCTGAGTCCTAACTGGACTCCCGTCAATGGACCGGCAAAGGCGGGGTCGCCGTTAGTCACCGTTTCGGCCGTGAGGCCGGAAGCTTCGGCCTCCGCGCCGCCCAAAACGACGATTAAGTCGGCGGGATTATACTTCTCCGCCAGTTCCTTTACCCGCGCCTGATTTTCCAGGTCCATTGCGCCGGCCGCCGTTCAGACGAAGCATTCGGTGGTATTGAAAACGACTTCCCCGCCGGCGCTCTTAACGCATTCCTCTATGGCCGGACCCGGTACACCGTCCCGGTCCCCCAGGACGATGACCTTTTTGCCTTTGAAATCAACGGCCATACTCAATCACGCTCCTTTCCCTGAACTGTTTAATACTGCCGGGCCGATAACCGGCTAAAGCCCAGCTCGTTAGTCGAGCCGGTTATGGCCTGGATTTCTACTTTAATGCTGCCGTCCGCCTGCAAGCTGCCGGCAAAGCCGCCTGCCATAACGTCGGCAGTTTCGGGGTACCCGATGACCTTCTCCATGGGCGGCAGGGTGATGGTCTCGTTGGCGTTCCCTGCCGTTACTACGGCATCCGCCTCCGGAGCGGCGTCCGCCAGGGACTGGGAAGCGCCGTCCCGGCCGGCATACTCGTCGGTGATGAGCACGGTCTTGATGCCCTTGCGGGAGATCTTTACACAGTTCATAATCAGGTCGGTGTCGGGGTTCCCGAAGCCTTCTTCGGTAATAATGGCGCCCTCCGCGCCCAAGAACTCCACCAGCTTGGCCGTATAATTGGACGAACGCTCCTTGTCGGCCAGGGTGACGTTTTCGTTGGTGATGACCACGCCTATGAAGTTCAGGTCCTTGCCGTGGCGCTCATACAAATCCTCGATAACCGGGTTGTTCTGGTGATGATAAGTGGTGTTCTTGTCGCAGGCCGACACACAGTTCCCGCTGACAATGGCCCCGTCCATAACCTCCGTAGGGGAGATCAGGGTAGGCAAAATCCGCTTGGCATCCACGCCGTACACCCACGTGTCGTGGAGGAGCCCCTGGCTCTGGAGCATGTAAACATAGACAACTTTGGGCAGGTCCGGATAGCGGGCCACTGCCTGGGGGAGCGGGAGGCATTCGTATTCCTTCACCTCATCCGGCTCCACCTCCCGGCCGGCCTCACCCAGGAAGGCGGCCGCCTTGAGCCCCGCCATGCGCACTGCAGCCTCATGTTCGTGCTGGGGCAATCCTTTAACCGGGTCGATGACCAGGACAACGTTGTAGGTCTGGGAGAAGGGAGTGTACTCGGCTCCGGGGCCGCTCATATCGATAATGCCTTCCTGGAAACCGACGATTTTGCCGCAGGTCACCACCGCGGCCCCTTTCAGGACATGGGTACGGCCGCTGCCCACAGTTTCCACCTTGCTGACCATGCCGGGAAATACCCCGCCCGGCCCTTCCACTTTTACCCTCGGCTCGATCACATCTTTGACCGGTAAGATCCTTACCTTCTCTCCCGGCCGGGCCAGCTCCACTTTAACCCCGGCAATGCGCTCGTCTTCCTTGATCTTGGCTATCAGTTCCTCGGCGTTTACATACAGCACGCCTCCTTTGACCTTTGTTGCCGGGCCGAACTGGACGTCCCTTATGTGAATGTACCCCAGGGTTAGCTTCACAAGTTGCACCTCCTTATCTTGGCCTGGTCACTATAAGAGTTCCCGGATCTTGGCCTCCACTGCTTCCGGAGATACCTCCTCGGGAGTGAGAAGGGCGACCTTCTGGCCTCCCTTAAAGAAGCCCATGGCCGGCAGTCCCCTCACTCCCAGGGAAAGGGCCAGCCGGCGGTTTCCCTGGATGTTCAGTTTGGCGAATTTAACCTGGCCTTGGTATTTACCTTCCAGGGCTTCCATGTCCGGCATGAGGGCCAGGCACTTCTCGCAATTCGGGCTCCAGAAATCCACCACCACTAGCCCGGAAGCTCCCAGCACCTCGGCCTCAAAGTTGTCCTTGTGGACCTCCAGCATAGTACACCTCCTTTCTTCGTAGGCCATGAAGTTTATTTAACCTAGGCTTTCAGGCTAGCAGTTTTAAGAGATCAAGGAGGACAAGGCCTTCTCCATCTCTTCGCCTTCTAACTCCCGGATTTGCGCCACCACCTGGCCTTGCCGCAGGAGCAGGACGGCCGGGACTCGCTCAATGCCGTAGCGCCTGGCCACCTTGGTATTGCGATAGGTATCGATCTTGGTCACCTTAATCTTATCTCCCCACTTTTCCTGCAGTTTCTCGGCATCGGCCACCACCGGGAGGCTGGCTTCCACCATGGGGCTCCAGAAGACCAAGAGAACTGGCTTCTCCTGCTGCAGCACTTCCTGGCGGAAGAATTCCTCTTCGCGGATGTATTTCTCCGCCGCCATGGCGGCGATGGCCCCATCGGCCGCTGCCGTAACCACCTGGCGCAGGAATTTCTCCCGGCAATCGCCGCAAGCGTAAACCCCCTCCACCGAAGTTTCCATCATATCGTTGGCCTTAATATACCCCCGGGCATCCATTTCTATCTTGCCCTGCAGGAAGGAGGTGTTGGGAAGGGTCCCTACGAAGAAGAACACGCCCTCGGTAGGTAGTTCCTCCAACTGCCCGGTCTTGATATTCCGGATAACTACCCCGGTGACCGCCTCATCGCCCTTGATCTCTTCTACCACCGAGTTCCATTTGAATTTGAGTTTGGGATTGGCAAAGGCCCTCTCCTGTATCACTTTCGTGGCGTCCAGAATTCCCTCATCGTGGATGACGATCAAGGTGACCTCGGCCGCGAAATTGGTGAGGTAGATGGCCTCTTCCACGGCCGCATCGCCGTTGCCTACTACCACTACACTGGCATCGGTATAGAAATCGGCGTCGCAGGTGGCGCAGTAGGAGACCCCGCGGCCGCGGAACTCCCTTTCTCCCTTGATACCCAGTACCCTGGGCTCGGCGCCGGAAGCGATAATGACGGCCTTGGCCACATAAGTATCCTGTTTCTTGGTCTTTACTACCTTTTCGTAGCCGCTAAAATCCACCTCGACTACTTCGTCCTTGATAATCTGGCAGCCGAAACGCCGGGCGTGTTCCGCCATCTGGTCCGTCAGTTCGGCGCCGCCGGCCTTCAGGGTGCCGGGCCAGTTTTCAATGACTTGCGTGGTGGCAATCTGGCCGCCGTGGCGCCCTTTTTCCAAAATAACGGTATTCAACCTGGCCCGGGAGGCGTACAGACCGGCCGTCAAACCGGCCGGGCCGCCCCCGATTATAAGTACATCCACTTCTTTGGTGCCCATCTCAAACCACTCCCTTCTCGCAACTTAGACTACCCAGATTAACCTCCCTCCGGACGTCCCCCACCGAAGCTTCCGGAGTCCGTGCTTCCCAAGTCCACCTCTAGGCCTGGGTGCTCCCCGGCCCAAACTCCCTCCGCCTGGCCGAGCAGTTCCCGATCCAGACGCCGGAAATCCTCCAGGGTTTCGCCGTCGTAGTCGCGCTGGCTACCGACCTCCCTTTCCCTGGCTTCCATCATGGCTATGGCGTTTCCCATAAGGATAATAGAACGGGTATCCAGACCCGCGGGACGGCCTGGGGGCTTCAGCAGTACCACACTGCGGTAGGGGTTTTGCCAGGGCTTCAAGCTCCCCATGAGGGGATGGCTCAGCAGGGTATAGCCGCGGAAGATGAGCTTTTGAGCCTCCCGCAAAACACTCAGGGGCCCCTCTGGTACGAATAGGACCCGTCCTCGGACCGGCTTTATATCGGGGTTGTTGGTGATTATTAAGACCCGTTCCTGTACATTCATGTTAAATTTATTCTTCCCCACACCTCGCACCAAGACGACAAAAAGGCTATTCGCCCTTCTTAAGGGTGAATAGCCTCTGTCCTTCCACCTGAGAGAATAGGCTTTACGCCTTACCCCGTTGGTGTTCCCCCCTGCCGGGCCGCCCGGCTCCCAGGGGGGACGCTCTCCAGAGCCGCGTCCGAGAGTAGTACTTTTGCCTGAGAGTTTCTGCGGGGACTCCACCGCAGACCCCGCATTGCTCCTTCGGCGCCCGGCCTCACCGGGTCTCTCCTACTCTCTTCAACCGCCCTTCGATATTCAGTTAGACTTTATTGTTCGGGTTTTCACTAGTACTATATATTCGCCGCATTCTTAAATTCTCCTTCTCACTAACAAAAAATTATTTCCTCGCGGGAGACTCCCCACGAAGTGCCAGTATTGCCGTCAAAGGTTCCACCCGACGCCATGTTAACTCCTTACTTCAGAAGGACGATTACACCTACGCCGCCCTGGTTAAATCAGGCCGTCCGGCCTGGAATAGCCGGAACGGTTCCCCAAGTTCTGGGCAGCAAGGCGGTAACAGAGCTCCTTACCCAAAAGGCCAACCAACAAAGGGAGGGGCTCCGCGAGGCATTGCTCGGGGACGGCGCGCCTGCAGCCGAAGCCCCCGTGACGGACCTCACCGTAAGAAAAGCCCTCCTAAAATCAGAGAGGCAAGGACTCCCCAGAGGGGGTTAAGGTGGAGATAGTGAACGGACACAAAGAAAGCGGCAGCGATACCGAAGGGCAGCCAGCTAAAGGGACCGGTTCCGGCAGGCTCAAAGGTATACTTGGCAAAGTCCCAGGCCAGCATGGCCAGCATTACAAATACCACCGGCCTTACGCCGGCAACCATACCTTTAAAAAAGGTACTGTCTTTGAATTTCCCCAGGAGGGCGAAAAAGGCGATTAGCATGATGCCCGTGGGAAGAGTCACGGCCAACAAAGAAACCAACGCTCCCGGCCAGCCCGCCACTTTGTAGCCAATATACATGGTGAGCTTAGTAGCAATGGGACCCGGCAGGGCATTGCCGAAGGCTAAAGCCTGGCCGAATTCTTCCTTAGTAACCCACCCATAAACGTTAACCGCTTCATGTTCGTAAAGGGGTACGATCGAAGGGCCGCCGCCGTAGCCCAACAAGGTCGCCCGCCCGAAGCCGATCATAAGGTCCAGAAGGGTCTTTAGCATAGGGACTTTCCACCATCATCTACGCCGTCATTTGTTCTAGTACGACATAATTTCTACTTAAAGTGGTACTTTCCTTCTTTCTGCGGCGGCACTTCGACCCGTCAATACGCTAATACATTACCCCTTCAAAAGTTCAGCAAAGCTCTCCCCCGCCAGGGTATAGTTTACCCCCAAAAGATCAGCCACCGTCGCCGCCAGGTCGGCCAGGGTGAAACGGAGGCCTACGTTCACCGGCCGAATCCTCCGGCCGTATATTAATAGGGGGACGTATTCCCTGGAGTGATCCGTACTGGGCGTGGTGGGGTCGCAGCCGTGGTCGGCGGTGATCACCAGTACGTCCTTCTCATCCAGCCCCTCCATGACTTCCGGCAGCCTGCGGTCGACGGCTTCCAAGGCGGCCGCATAGCCCTCCACATCATTCCGGTGCCCGTAGAGCATATCAAAGTCTACCAAATTAGTAAATATAAGGCCATGGCTGCTTTCCCGTAAGAATTTACAGGTTTTGTCAATACCGTCCATATTGTCGTGGGTATGGATCCACCGGGTTATTCCCCTGCCGGCAAAAATGTCTTTTATTTTACCCACGGCTAAAACCGGGAGGCCGTTTTCACTCAAAATATCTAAAAGGGTGGGGCCGGGCGGCTCCAAGGAAAAATCCTGCCGCCGGTCGGTCCGGATAAAGTGCCCCGGCTCTCCCACAAAGGGACGGGCGATGACGCGCCCTACGCTGTGTTCTCCTTTAAGCAATTCCCGGGCCAAGCGGCAGTAACGGTACAGTTCCTCCACGGGAATCACTTCTTCGTGGGCCGCAATCTGGAAGACGCTGTCCGCTGAAGTGTAAACAATAGGGTACCCGGTCCGCATGTGTTCCTCGCCCAGCTCTTCGATAATGGCCGTCCCGGAAGCCGGTTTGTTGCCCAATACTTTGCGGCCGATGGCCTCTTCGAAGGCCCGAATGACTTCTTCGGGGAAACCCTCCGGGTATACGGGAAAAGGCCGCTCTAAAATTAGGCCGGCCAACTCCCAGTGGCCCGTAGTGGTGTCTTTGCCCGGGGCCCGGGCTCCCATTTTGCCGTAGGCTGCTAGGGGACGGTCCACCGCCTCAATCCCCCGGAGGGGAATAATGTTTCCTATGCCCATCCGGGCCAAGTTGGGCAGTCTTAGAGGTACGCTTTCGGCAATGTGGCCCAATGTATTGCTGCCTTCGTCGCCGTACTGGTCGGCGTCAGGCAGGGCCCCGACACCGACGCTATCCAAAACGATGAGAACGACGCGTTTTGCGATCATTGGTGTGTGTCACCCCTATGCCTTTCTATATAAGATAATACCCATTTCGGACGGCGTTTCTACCAAAAAAGAGAATAAAAAGGGCACCACCTCCCCCGCCGTTGCCTTTTCTTCGGCGGGGTAGGTGATGCGCCGAGGTCAGTCTTTTACGTTTATTCCTTCGAGGACCTCGAGGGGAAGGCCACAGCAGAGGCCAGGAATATGACGATAAAAGGCAAAACGCCCAGAATCACGGCCGGGCCCGTGCTGCCGACGCCGAAGCCGGCCAGTTTAGCGCCATACATGCCGGTGGAGAGAAGGAGACCCACCACCAACCCCCCCAGGCCGCCGATCCACATCAGAGCTAAACCGAGGCCCGGGGATTTTACGGTGCTGATATCCTCTTCGTCCATTATCTCCGTCCAGATCAGGTCCCATTTCTTTATCCGGGGATAGAGGAGCAAGATCAGAGGTGGTCCCAGAACTATGGGTACTATGGTATTATTAAGGCTAATGATGGTGCCCAGAACGGCGAAGGGATACATGCCCAGGATCTCCAGGCCCCAAGCTATGATCATAGCACAAACAGCACCGCTTAAAATCACTGCTAAAGCGTATTGTAAGAAGTCCTGACCGCTCTTAAGGGTCGGTTCTTTCTTGAGGGCCTGCCATATCTTATAAATTACATACCCTTCAAAGAGATTGCCGAAGAAACCGAAAAAGCTTCCCGGGCCAAGGGTACCGAAGAAATCCCCTATGAGGTTCCCGATGGCTACGCCCCAGGCGCCGGCCGGGCCGAAGAAAAGAGGAAAGGTCGTAGTAATGATCTGGGCCGGACGGAACTCGGTGATCCCGGGAATTATAGGGATGCTCTTAAAAGGAATTAAGAGCGCGGCGAAGATGCCGGCCGTCAGGGCCGTGAGGATCACCATCCTGGTGTTCTTCCACATGGTCCACATCTCTTTCATACTTCTCTCCCCCTTCATTCAAAAGTTGTGGCCAGCAGGCACTCCCTTGTAGTTAGCCCAGGCAGCTCACCTCCCCTAATTACTTTATTAACC
This sequence comes from Thermanaeromonas sp. C210, assembly GCF_013167955.1. NCBI lineage: Bacteria > Bacillati > Bacillota > Clostridia > Neomoorellales > Neomoorellaceae > Thermanaeromonas > Thermanaeromonas sp. C210. The sequence goes on along the minus strand of NZ_BLWF01000001.1, from coordinate 732,274 downwards.
CCGGAATGCCTGTAAGGCCTTGGATTTTGGCCCAGGCATTGAGGACGGTTAAGAGGAGAAAGACGGCCAGGAATAGGGTGTCCACCTTTTTCCACTGTAGCTGGAGGTAAAAGGTCCGGTGGGGATATGCCCCAAAGCCTTTACTTTCTAGGGCCATGGCTAGACCATCGCTGTTGCGGATGGAAGAGAGGAAAATGGGCACCAGCAGGGGCACATACTTCTGTATCTTTTCCAGGAAGGAGCCGGAATCGAGATCCAGCCCGCGGGAGCGCTGGGCCTGAGATACCGTGGCCCCGGCTCCTACAAAAGTGGGCACGAGCCGCAGGGCAGTGGAAAAGGCAAAGGCCACGGGGAAGGGCAGGCCGAGCCTGATTAAGCCCACGGTGATTTCCTCGTTCTTGGTGGTGGAAAGGAAGATCAGACCGGCAATAATCATGGCATCGATCTTTATACCGGTGGCTATGCCGTACATCACCGATTCCCGGGTCAGGCGCCAGAATAGGGGAGTACTACCCCGGGCGAAAACAAACCATACGAGGGAAGAGAAAATAAAGATCAAGATCAAAATGGTCTTGATGCGCTTAATGTTTGAGAGGGATTGGGCCAAAAAACCGTAAAGGAGGATTAAAGCGGCAGCCCCCAACGACCATAAAGGATGGTCATTTAAAAGGGGGATGGCAAAACTGCAAATAAGAATCATGATTTTGGCCCGGGGATCCAGGCGGTGGATGATGGTATCTTTATCCAGATAGAGGTATAAATTCATTGCTCCCCCTCCTTAGCGCGGTCCAGGCACGCCAGCATTTCCTCCACGCTGAGGCAGGTAGCTCCCAAGCGGTTGCTGAACCGGACGATCTGGGGCGGTCTGAGGTAAGCTTCTTCGAGCTCCTTCTCCCTGGCGAAGACTTCCCGTACCGGACCGTCCATGACTATCCGGCCTTCCTTCATAACGATGGCCCGGTGGGCATATTCGGCCGTCACCCACATGCTGTGGGTAACCATGATAATGGTATGGCCCATTTCGTTGAGTCTTTTCACCAGTTCCATCATGCCCCGCTGCTCTTTATAGTCCAGGCCGGTAGTGGGCTCATCCAGGATAATAATCTGGGGTTTGGTGGCCAGGACGGAGGCTACCGCCACCCGCTGGCGCTGTCCCTTGGTTAAAGAAAAGGGATCCTCTTCCTCGTAGCCGACCAGCTCCACTGCCCTCAGGGCATCCCTCACCCGCTCCTCAATCTCCTCGGGCGGCACTCCGTGTAACTTGGGGCCGTAGGCTACTTCTTCCCTCACCGTGCCGGCAAAGATCTGGTGATCAGGATTTTGAAAGACGTAGCCCACTAAGCGGCCGAACTTGTCGATACTCTCCTGCCGGGTGTCCAGTCCCGCCACCCGTACCTCACCCGATGAAGGGCGGAGCAAGGCGTTAAAGTGTTTTACCAGGGTGGTCTTGCCGCTGCCGTTTTGGCCCAAAACGGCTACGAACTCTCCCTGCCTTATGGTGAGGTCCACACCCTTGACGGCCTCTACACCGTTGTCGTAACGGTGAACCAGGCCCTTTACTTCGATAATGGGTTGGCCGTAACCCCTCCTTTGAGCTTCCTGTTGCTCTCTAACCATCTGCCGGTAGCGTTGCTGATCCACCGTCCATCCCAGAGACCGCCACTTGGCCAAACCTTCTTCTACTGTAAGGGGAACCTCTTCCACGCCCAGCCGGGCAAAAAGTTGGGCCATGTCCAGAGGTTTTATAGAGCATTCCTCCAGGAGCCGGCTCTGGCGCAGGATCTCCTGCGCCGGTCCCTGGGCCACCACGGAACCCTCCCGCAGGAGGACAATTCTATCGGCGTTCAGGCACTCCTCGGTTTCATGCTCTACTAAGAGCATGGTCATTTTCTTTTCTTCCCGCAAAGCCTTGGCTATGGCAAAGACTTCGTATTTGCCCACGGGATCGAGGTCCGTAGTCGGTTCATCCATACATATCATTTCCGGTTGTATGGATAGCACCGACGCAATGGCCAGGCGCTGTTTCTGGCCACCCGAAAGGGTGGCCGGCTGGCGCTTTTCAAAGCCTTCCAGCCGTACTTTGCGCAGGGCTTCCTTGATCCGCTCTCTAATTTCTTCCGGCGGAACATTGAAATTTTCCGGCCCAAAGGCAACTTCCAATTCCACATTGGTACAAAAGAGCTGGGACTCGAAATCCTGAAAGACCAGGACTACTGTTTCGGCAAAATTGCTGACCTTCCGGCCCGCAGTAGGTACACCCTTGATCTTAACCTCGCCCCGGAAGTCTCCCTTCTTTACGTTGGGGATCAGGCCGTTTAAGGCAAGGCAGAGGGTAGATTTGCCCGCTCCGCTGGGCCCCATGATGACGGTGAATTCCCCCGGCTCAATATCCAGGTTGATGCCGCGCAGGGCCGGGTTTGAGCCGCCTTTATAGGTAAAGTGGAGGTCGCGAATGGTTATAAAGCTCATTCCCGTCCAACCCCTTTGCCCTGGGCAAGACTAGTCGTGTCGCCAGCTGGCCAGGTACTTTTCTTGTTCAGGAGTAAGGGTATCGATTTTGACCCCCAGGGAGCGCAGACGCAAGGAAGCCACCTCCCGGTCTATCTCCCAGGGTACGGAGATGACCTTAGGAGGCAGTTGGCCCTTGTTCTTCAGCACGTAATCCAGAGAGAGGGCCTGGAGGGCAAAGGTGAGGTCCATTATTTCCGCAGGATGGCCGTCGGCCGCCGCAATGTTGACCAGGCGGCCTTCCGCCAGCAGGTAAAGGCGCCGGCCGTCCGGCAGCCTGAATTCCTCTACATTCCGACGTGCCACCCGCCGGGTCTGGGCCATGGCCTGAAGGTCCTTCTTGTTGATCTCTACGTCAAAGTGGCCGGCATTGGCTAGTATGGCCCCGTCTTTCATAACCTTAAAATGTTCGCCCCTAATTACGTTGGCGCACCCGGTGGCGGTAACAAAGATGTCGCCGTACTTGGCAGCCTCCACCATGGGCATGACCTCAAAACCGTCCATGAGGGCTTCGTTAGCGTGAATGGGATTGACTTCCGTCACGATGACCCGGGCCCCCAGACCCTTGGCCCGTGCGGCAATACCCTTCCCGCACCACCCGTAACCGGCCACCACTACGGTTTTGCCGCAGATGGTGAGGTTGGTGGTGCGCATGATTCCGTCCCAGGTGGATTGTCCGGTTCCGTAACGGTTGTCAAAAAGGTGTTTGCAGTACCCGTCATTCACCGCTACCATGGGGAAGGCCAGGACACCGTCCCTTTCCATGGCCTTCAGACGCAAAATGCCGGTAGTGGTTTCCTCGGCGCCACCTATAATGTCCGGTAGAAGCTCTTTCCTCTCGGTATGCAGCAGGTGGACCAGGTCGCCGCCGTCATCAATGATGAGGTGGGGCCTGGTATCCAGCACCTTGTGGAGAAAAGAAGTATACTCTTCCGGCGGACAACCGTGCCGGGCATAGACCGTTACCCCCAGGCTGACCAGACCGGCACAGACATCATCCTGCGTAGAAAGGGGGTTGGAGCCGCACACGGCCACCTCGGCGCCTCCGGCCTTGATGACCGTGGCCAGGTAAGCCGTTTTGGCCTCCAGGTGGAGGCAGATGCCCACCCTTTTCCCTTTGAAGGGCTGACGCGTCTCAAAATCCCGGCGTATTTCCTTCAAGATGGGCATGTGGTCTTGAACCCACTGGATTTTCAGTACCCCTTCTTCGGCCCATCCGTAGTCACGGATGATGGATTCCGGCATGATGCGCGACCCCTTTCTTCAGGATTTAAATGTTTAATTTACCGGGCGTCTGCCAGCACCGGCAATTTCTTTCCTGCGGTATGCGGGGTATAGCCTCCATGATGAGGCTCCGTAACTTTTTGCCGTTCTGGGCCATGACTTCCAGCACTTCTTCATGGGTTAGGGTGGTCTCCGCAATACCGGCCGCCATGTTGGTGACCATGGCGATGAGGCTGTAGCACAGTCCCAGCTCATGGGCCAGCACGACTTCCGGTACATTGGTCATACCCACTAGGTCCCCACCCAGCTGGCGGATCATCCGGATTTCCGCCGGCGTTTCAAAGCGCGGCCCCTCAGTGCAGGCGTAAACACCCCCGCTATGGGCCTTAATACCCTCTTCGGCGGCCGTCTCAGCCAGTATCCGGCGCAGTTCCGGGCAATAGGGCTCGGTAAAATCGGTGTGTACTACCCCCATCTCACCGCCTTCAAAAAAAGTGTAGACGCGGGTCTTGGTGAAGTCCAGGAAATCATCCACCAGCACAAATTCTCCCGGCTTAAACTCGGGATTGGTGGACCCCACCGCCGCCGTGGCTATAACCCGCTCTACTCCCAGCATTTTGAGGGCCCACACATTGGCCCGGTAGTTGACTTTGTGGGGGGGCAAGGAATGCTTCTGGCCGTGGCGGTTCATGAAACATATTTCCTCGCCCCGGTAAGTACCCACCTTTACCGTAACCTTGCCATACGGGGTCTCGACACTCTCCTCCTGCAGGTTCGTCAAAATTCCCGGATCATAAACTCCTGAGCCTCCGATGATGGCTATGCGCACCTGCCATGCCTCCCCTGAGGTCGCCGTATCCTTTTTGATATATTCTTTCTTCATGGGCCAGAGTTTTTCCTCCCCAAATCGGGAAGTTTTTCACTTTACTCCGCGTACCTCCCGAGGAGGCACGCCCCCAGGTTATCCTTCCCCAATTCCGGTGAGCATAAAAAGCCCCCTTGCCAACGCAAGGGGGTAGGTGCAGAGGCTATTTTAGGGGAGGTAACATGTCCTAGTCCTCTACCGGTCCTATCCTCCGAAGACTTCGGAGGCCACTTTGAGGCCGTCCCCCGCCGTGGCCGCAAAGTAATCGGCCCCGACGTGTTTCCTGACGGTTTCGTCGACGTAGTTGCCCCCGATAACCACTTTAGGAGTCAAACCTTCCGCCCGCAGGGCGTCGATGGTTTCTTTTAACGCTCCCTGGCAGCTGGTCAAGAGAACGCTCATACCCACCAGAGGAGCGCCGGTTTCTTTGACGGCGGCCACAAACTTCTCTTTGGGCACGTCAACCCCGAGGTCAACCACGTTGTATCCAGCACCCTTCAGCAGCATGATTACGATATTTTTTCCCAGGTCGTGGATATCCCCTTTAACGGTCCCGATCACAACCGTGCCCTTATTCTCTGCACTTTCGCCGCTTAAATGGGGTTCTAAGATATCCATGGCCCCCTTCATGACCTCGCCGGCCATGACCAGCTCACTGAGGAAATAGTCCCCCCGCTCAAACCGCTTGCCTACTTCCGTCATTCCTTCTTGCAGGGATTTGACTATATCCAGGGGAGCCGTACCGCTTCCCAATAATTCCTTAACCAGGGCGATTACCCGTTCCTCCTCTAATTCGGCCATGGCTTTGGCCAGGGCTTCCTTAGACATAGCTACTACCACCATCCCCTCGAAGAGATTTAGTTACCCCTTGCCGCCGGCCTTTAACGCTGTACCCAGAACCAGATAAAGGCGTAGGCAAAGGCGTCAAGCTTATCCCATTCCTGCTTAACGATTTCCTCGTTCCCGGCCAGCTGCCCCAGCTCTTCCTTCTTCACCTTCCAGGGCACACAGGTACCCGCTTCGGGTACAAAGGCCTGGACTTTGTTCTCGGCCATCCTTTTCCCCTCCTCCCTCCGGGCTCAATTAGTAAGCGCCGTATTGCCGGGCGGCTTCCAGCATAGCCTCAATGTTTTCTCGCTTCGCGTCGCCCATGACCACCCCGCCGGCCGCCAGGACAAAGCCACCATCACCGGCCAGTTCGTCAATAGCCCGCTTGACACAATCCTTGACTTCCTGGGGCGTGCCGTAGGTCAAAAGGGTGGTGGGAACGCCGCCGTAAAGGCAGAACCTCCCGCCCAGAACCTTCTTGGCCTTCTGGGCATCGGTCAGATCAATGCAGAAGACTATGCTCTTGTCGGGAAGCTGCGCGATCCTTTCCAGGTAGGGCGTCCAATCCCCTTCGGCGAAGAAGAAAACTCTCTTCCCCAGGGCCCAGAGTCCTTCGATAACCTTCTTCCAGGTCGGCCAGTAGAATTTATCCCACTGTTCGAGGCTCAAGAAGGGATAGGCTCCCTTGTGGAGGGGAGCAAAGCACGGTAAGGAAGTATCCCCCGCCGAGGTAATCATGCCGAAGGCAATATTATGGGGCACAATGGCCTCGCAGGCGGCCGCTACCTTATCCGGGCGACGCCGCAGGTCCAGAAGAATGCCCCTCGTTCCCCGCAGGGAATCGCCCAGGGTGTCAAAAGGAGCCTTGGTCATCCCCGTTCCATACGGCACTATACCGAATTCCTGGCTCCACTTCTGCGCCACCTGGGCCGTCTTGCCGTTATGCATGGCAAAGCCGGCAGCGCCCTTGATGAGGGCTACAGTAGCGCGGTAAGAACCCGGCTCGGAAAACTCCTCATTTACCCGGGGTAAATAATTTTCCACCAACCATTGGGTGGGGTTGGCAATGAAATCGTCGTAGTCCTCGGCCTTCATGAATTCCTCTTCTACGTACTGGAAGCCTGCATCCGCTTCAAAATAGATCCCGGGGAATTTATACTGCCTGCAGCCCACCGCATCGAACATGGGCGGCCACCACAAGTTGATGGATCCGAACATTACATCGAAGTCCAGGTCTTTAAGCACCCCGTCGATGACGGCCGTGGCTTTGTCTACATCGTAGTAAGCTTCTTGCAGGGTGATGTCGCTATATTTAATGACCCATTCGCCCAGGGGAAAAACTACCGGCACTTTGTCCGGCTTGCCGCACTCCATGGCTACGCTGTAGCGTTTGAACCTTTCCTGAAAAAGCTGCTCCTTGCCACCCATCCTTTTATTCCCTCCCCTTGCGCATAGTAATAAAATCCACCAACTTCCCCTGTTCTAGGCGCCTCTACCTGTCTCGGGACAACCCCTTCTTATCCTCCCTTTCTCCTTCACCCCCTCCACACCGTGCCTCTCCTCAGTCGGCCAGCAGGCCTTTACGATAAGCCTTTAGGAAATTCTTGCCAAAGGCGTCTTGGCCCATTAACAGCTCCACCGTCGTAACGGCCGTCATAATCTTGGAATCCAGGGGGTCGAGTATCGCCGCGTCCATGCCGTGGGCCATACATATGGCCAGGAAATACCGGTTGATAAGCTTTCTCTTGGGCATATTGAAAGAGATATTGCTCAAACCGGAGACCGTCTTAACGTTAAACAACCGTTTAATTTCCGTTAAGCATTGAAAAAACGTTGCCGCATGGGTGTGGCTGACGGCCAGGGGCAGGACCAGGGGGTCGATGTATAAGTTCTCGAGATTATAGCCGTGCTTGGAAAGGAGCTCGACGAGGCGCTCCGTAATCTTAAGCCTGTCCTCCACGGTCTTGGGAATGCCGTTGTCGTCCGCCGTGAGCCCGATGGCCGGACACTGGTACTCTAAAACCAGGGGCAGGACCTCCTCCAGGCGGTTCTTTTCCATAGAAATAGAGTTAATGATAACCTTACTTTTCTCTCCTTTGATATTTTTTAAAGCCTTCTTAATTACTTCCCCTGAAGTGCTGTCCACACATAAAGGTGCATCGGTGACCTCTTGCACGGTCCGGACGAGCCACTCCATATCCTCTATCTCATTACAGTGGGCAGTATTAACATCCAGGTAATGGGCACCGGCCTGCACCTGTTTTACAGCCAAATCCTGGACCGCCGCCGCGTCCTTCTCCTGGATGATCTGTCGTACACTGGGAATGGCGCTATTGAGCTTTTCGCCGATTATTAGCATTTGGGGCACCCTCCGTCAAACCTTTAGTATTGCATCTAAGGGGACCAGCCGCTAGCCCACTCGGCCCAAGTCCTGTCTATACATATATTCTACTTTTGCTGTAAAATTCCTGCTTCATTAATCTTTAATTTTAGTCGTTATTCCTCCGTTAATCCCTTTTAAGAATAAGTGCCAAACCTCCGGGCCGCCTCTATGAGGGCCTGCATGTTTTCCGGCCTTATGTCGTCGATCACAGCCCCGGAGCTCAAAATAAACCCTCCACCCCGGCCGGCTACTTTTATTAGTTTCCGGCAACAATCCTCTACTTCCTCGGGAGAGCCGAAGGCCAGCAGGGAAATGGGCACGTTTCCCGCTATACAGGCCACTCCTTCCAGCACCTCCTTGGCCCGGGCCATGTCGATATCATCAAAAAGCCAAACCGTTTTTCCCGGAGGCAGGTCGCGGATAATCTCTAACCGGGAATTGTAGCCACCTTCCGCGAACAAAAAGGGCACCAGCCCCTCCTCGATGAGGCCCATGATTACCTTGCGCAGGGTCGGCCAGTAGAAAGTCCTGAACTGCGTATCTGACAGGAAGCCGTCGGCTCCCTTGTGCAGGGGTATGAACACCAGGGGATTGCCCGCGGCCCGGGCAGAGGATATCCCCATCCTTATGGCCAGGGGAGTCACGGCCTCCAGGCCCTTCAGCAGTTTTTCGGGCCGCCTGTACATGTCCACTATTATGCCGCGGGTCCCCCGCAGGGTGTCCCCGAGGATGTCGAAGGGAGCCTTGCTGATGCCTCCCAATAGGGTAGGAAACCCGCGCCCGCGGAGGAAACGGTCCACGTAGTCCACCGCCTCGGCCCACCGTGCAGCTTCGTTGCCCGCCTCCAGGAGGACCCGGAAAGCTCCCTGGACATCGGGCCTGCCGAAGGGAACGAAGCTTCCACAGGTAATCACCATCTCTAGCACGTGGGTAAGGGGGGTCAACCTTTCCCAAGGCTTAAGGGCACCAAAGATGCGGGGAAAGTAGGTTCTCAGCCAGAAATCGGAGGGGTCGTGGATTAGACCATCGTATTCGTCGGCCTTCATGTACTCGGCGTCCACACACTGGTACGATATGTCGGGTGGAACGCCGCGACCCGGCCACTTGTATAATTTATAATCCAGCAGGTCAAAAAACCTGCCAGGGGGTACCACAAACATTCCCACATAGGCATCGGGCTGAAAATCTAAAACATACTTTATCCACGCCCCCGCCGCTTTCTGGTAGTCGTACATGGCCTCCCGGACGGTTATACCTGCGTAATAAACCGGAAAGAGACCCGTCATGGGGCACGCCGGGACGCGGTCCGGCGGCTGGTTTAGCTGAACAGCCTGCTTTATACGCATCACCCGTTGCCGGTATCCTTCTTCGGCCTCCCAGTCGGTAAAGGAAGTACCCTGAGCCGCAAGCCAGGAAGAAAATAACTGTTCCTGCTTCTCCTCCGGCGTCAACCGATCACCCCCGTAGGGTCTTAAACTCTGCCCGTCACATGAATCCAGGCTTGCCGGGGAGGATAGTCGCCCATGGATCTTTCGCCAATTTTCTTTAACTCAACTTAATTTTGTCTAATCATGGTGCTCCTTACCACCCTCACGCCGAGCCACCGCCGGCAAATGGCGACCCCTTCACCTGCTTCCCGCACCCAGGCATCGGCACCCACATAGCGACCCACCCGCTCGTTCACCAGTCCTCCGATAATCACCCGGACCTCCGATTTGGGGATAACCATGCGCACCAGCTGGATAGTCCGCCGCATGGCTTCAAAGGAAGAAGTGAGGAGGGCAGAGAGCCCCAGCACCCGCGCGCCCGTTTCCCGCAGCAAAGTCAAAAACATATCGGGCGGAACGTCCACCCCGGCGTCGTAGACGCGGAAGCCTTCACACCGAAGGAGGGAAATGGTTATGTTCTTGCCGATGTCGTGAATATCACCCTCCACTGTCCCAAAAAGAATATCCGCCTTTCCTCCCTGCTCCTCGGAGACGGACACACCCGCCAGGAAGGGCTCGAGCACGCGGAGCACTTCCTGGAATATTTCTGCTGACATCACGAGATCGCTGAGAAAATATTCCCCCCGGCCGTAACGTTCCCCTACGATGTTAAGCCCCATCCTGCACTCCTCGACTATTTCCAAGGGAACCCTCCGGGCGAACAGTTCCCGTCTAACTAGTTCCAGGACTTTCTTTTCATCCAATTCAGCCATGGCCATAGCCAAGGGAGTCATGTCCTTTCACCCTCTCTCCCAGGCGGCTTCCTTAGATGGCGGTGGGCACCGAAATCAACTCATATCGGTCCCCGCGGTATATGCACCACCCCCACCCCACCGGCCGGCCGTCCCCCGCTACGAGTATCTGCTCCAGCAAGAACGCCGGCGATCCCGGCGACGTCCGCAGGGCCCGGGCCTCTTCTTCGTTGAGGAGGGTTACCTGCAAAACCATGCGGCTGTTTACCGGCAGGGCCTCGGCGTGCTTTTCCACCATCTCAGGCAGGGCCTGGTACTGGAGCTCGTTCTCCAGTATCGGGCGGCCCCGGTCGTACCGGAGATACTTGCGATCGTACGCCATGGGCTCCCCGTCGGCCAAGAGGGATCGCCGTATGTACAGCACTTTGGTGCCTACGGGAAGTTGTAGCTTCCGGGCCGCCTTATCCGGCGCCGGCACCAGCCTCGCTTCCAGCAGCCGGACACTGGAAGCCATGCCGCGGGAGGCCATGTCTTTGGGGAAAACATCCATAACAAAAACCGCCCGGTCCAGTTCCGGCCGGGACACAAAGGTACCCTTACCCCTTTCCGTCCTTATAAGCCCCGCCCTGGCAAGCTCGTTCAGACTGCGGCGTACCGTCATTCGACTTAACCCATATTTCTCGCTCAGTTCCGCTTCCGAAGGCAATGCATCGCCCGGGCGGTACTGTCCTGATTTAATCTGGCGCTCCAGGATTTGGGCTAGTTGATAATAAGGAGGCACAAAGGAGCTCTTATCTATCATTGACTCAATCCCCCTCACGGGCGCCCAGGTGCTTCCGAAGCATACCCCGGGCGGGGAAACCCGCTGCCGGTGGTCCGCCGGCCTCCTGGCCGTTTGATGTTTCCTTCGGAAGCACGGCGTTGAGATAATCCCTACTGTTAATACTCGGTACCGGATGCCTTGCGGACGAAAGTTAAGAATAGTTTATTCAGCTATTCTACTTTTCCTTGATGATTCCTGCCACATTTTTTAACCTTTTTTCTGTATAAAGGGACCCTGAAAGAAGTAACCTAGACCCAGACTGTATTTTCCGCGGAGGTTCCGGTTTTATGCCCGAACTGCGTCAGGACCCGGTCACCGGGAGATGGGTAATTATTTCCACCGAACGGGCCAAGCGTCCCTCGGACTTTGCACGCCGTGAGGGCCGAGAAAGCCACAGAAGGATCCCCAAAAGAAGGGATAACTGCCCTTTTTGTCCCGGTAACGAGAAGGAAACACCTCCCGAAGTCTTTGCCCTCCGCCTGCCTGGGACAGCCGCCGATACGCCCGGCTGGCAGGTACGGGTAGTACCTAACAGATTTCCCGCCCTCGTCCCCGACGGCGGAGGGGGTGAAGAAGCAGCCGGGTTATACCGCCGCCAGGAGGGAATGGGACTTCACGAAGTCATTATCGAAGGCCCCGACCATGACGTCGAACTTAGAGGGTACGAGCCCGACCACGCCGTCCGGGTACTAAAGACCTGGCGCCAGCGGTACCTTCAGCATGCCCAGGACGAACGCCTGGCTTACGTGCAGATCTTTAAGAACTACGGCACCGAAGCAGGGGCCTCCCTTCAGCATCCCCATAGCCAGCTCATCGCCACGCCGGTAATCCCGCCCGATGTCCAGGAAGAAATTCGGAAGGCGGAGCAGTACATGGAGCGGGAAGAAAGCTGCCTTTACTGTGACATGGTGGAAACCGAGTTAAGGCAAGGAGCGCGGGTGGTGGCCTTTAATAAGCTTTTCCTGGCCTTTTGCCCCTTCGCTTCGCGGTTTCCCTTTGAAACCTGGATATTCCCCCGGCAGCACCAGCCCAGTTTTGGTGACCTTAAGGATGAACAAATAGAAGATCTGGTTTCCCTTCTCCAGGACGTGCTCGATCGTCTCGCCCGCGCCTTGGCCGATCCTCCCTTTAACCTGGTCCTGCGTACGGCTCCTTTGCACCAGGAGGCGCCGGCCTATCACTGGCACCTACAGCTCCTGCCGCGCCTCACCACAGTCGCCGGTTTTGAATGGGGTACTAACATATACATCAACCCTACCCCTCCCGAGCATGCCGCCCGCTCTTTAAACGACGTTAACAAGGAGGAGCAAAATGACGGGCTCGCTTAAAATTCTCTTCGTTTCTCCTGAAGTAGCGCCCCTGGCCAAGACCGGGGGTCTGGCCGACGTGGCCGGGAGCCTCCCTAAAGCCCTGGCCATGAGGGGGCACGAGGTGCGGATAGTAATGCCCCGTTATCGCCAGATCACGGAGGTGGACTATCTCACCGACCTCCCGGTGGAGATGGACGGCAGCTTGGAGACAGCCATAATTCGCCGGGCTAGCCTTCCCGGTACCACCCCGGTACCTGTTTACCTCATCGATAACTACAAGTACTTTTACCGGGACGGCATGTACGGCTATCCTGATGACGATGCCCGCTTCAACTTTTTTTGCAAGGCGGTCCTGTCCCTGATGCCCGGGATAGATTTCCGCCCGGATGTAATCCACTTGAACGATTGGCAGACGGGACCCATCGCCCTTTTCCTTAAAGTGAAACATGAGGACAACCCCTTTTACCGGCATACGGCTACTGTATTTACCATTCACAACTTGCAGTACCAGGGCCATTTCCCCCGGGAAACCCTGAGGCTCATGGCCCTGGGGGATGAATTCTTCATCCCCGATCGCCTGGAATTTTACGGCAAAGTCAATTTCATGAAGGCCGGCCTCCTTTACGCCGATCTGATCAACACCGTTAGCAAAAAATATGCCCTGGAAATCCAGACGCCCGAACTGGGTGAAGGCCTGGACGGGCTCTTACGGAAGCGGGCCGCCGACCTGCGCGGGATCTTGAACGGTATCGACTACGAGGAATTCAACCCGGCCACCGATCCCCGCATACCGGTCAACTACGATGTTTCCACCCTGGAACGAAAAAAGGAAAACAAACGGGCCCTGCAGCAGGAGATGGATCTGCCAGCGGCGGATGTGCCCCTCTTGGCTTTAATTTCCCGCCTGGTGGGGCAGAAGGGCCTCGATCTCCTGGCCGCCATCATGGACCCCCTGCTTCAGCAAGATGTGCAGTTTGTTCTCCTGGGGAGCGGCGAAGACTATTATCAGCGGCTTTTTTCCGAGTACAAATTAAAATACCGCCACAAGATGGCGGTGAAGATCGGGTTCGACCCGGACCTGGCCCAGCGCATCTACGCCGGGGCGGATATCTTTCTCATGCCCTCCCGCTTCGAGCCCTGCGGCCTGAGCCAGATGATAAGCCTGCGCTACGGCACCGTGCCCGTCGTGCGCTCTACCGGCGGCCTGGAGGATACCATCGTAGACTTCCACCGGCATCCGGATCGGGCCAACGGATTTTCCTTCCTAGAGTATACGCCCCAGGCCTTGCTGCAGGCGGTAAACCGCGCCTTAAATGTTTACCGCACCCAGCCGCAGGAATGGCGCCGGCTAATGGAACGGGGCATGCGGGCCGACTTCTCCTGGTCGGCTTCTGCCGCCCAGTATGAAAACATGTACCGGGAGGCCTTAGAAAAACGCCGCAACGCTCAGATTAAAGTCGGATAGCAAGATACGGCCGAGTGAATCCCGGCCGCATCTATGGCTGCCCCAGGCCCGGGAAGGATGACGGCTGGGCCACCGCGCCGGCGAACTCCAGCCCAAAATCCCCCAAGGTCACCGGCCTCCCCGGCGGCAGCACTACAAAATCGTCATTCCAGGGACCGCACAGCAGTTTCCTGATATAGACCAGGGAGCCCGGGACTATTTCATATTCCAAGCCCATCCTGCGGGCAAAGGCCGAAGATATATCTACGTACTCGTTCAGGGGAAAGGCTCCCGTATCGATGAGGGTAAGCCGCCGGTAGTGTTTCATTATAGCGTGCATAATGCGGGAAGCCCGCTCCTCCCCGTACTTGGCCACGCACCGCTCGTACTCCCGCATGATGTTGTTCTCGTACACCAGCCATCCCCGCGTGAGAAAATACGTGCCTGCCCCGCGGGTGAGCTCCAGCCTGCGCTCCACCGAGCCCAGGAGCAAGGAGATGCAGTCGTCCACCCGGGGTATCACCATCTGGGCTTCCGGCGCAGAAAGCCCCAGGAGAGAGTTGCCGCAGTAGCCGAAGGCCAGGATAATGGTGTCCACATTATCGAGGCGGCTTATCGCGTCGGTAAGCCTTTCCCTTAACCTCTCGGGATGGTTGTGCAAGCCCGACTCTATCCAAAGGACCGGATAGTCTATCTGTTCCTCCTTCAGGACCTTCTTTACCTCGTCGCTTATAGTCTGGCACGCCACAATAATCCTGGCCATATCTCTCACTCCCCGCAGGGGGCTTCATCATCTGCGGTATTTATTACGCCCCCACGGCTAGGACTTCCTGCCTAGGTCCTGCGCTTTAAATACCCTACTCACCTGTTCGCTTACCAGGTCCCCTATTATGACCACCGGCTTCGGCCCCCGAAGACGTCTTTCCACGAGTCCGGGAGCTTCCTTATTGCAAGCATGGTTCATCTATGGTGTGCACCGGCGGTGGTAGCTGTGGAGGGTACTCTAAAGCTTACAGGTTTCCTGGTCGTTGCAGGCTAACCCGGTTTTCCAGACGGGCTGCAATGCAGCGCGGAAGATGATTGTTCCCGAAAGGAAGTGCTTCCTGGCAAGAGACATTGAATTTCCCAAGCTTACCACCCGATTTAGTCTATATCCGGGCAACGGTCGAGGATAGGAGAAGATTATCCCCTAAGCTTGGGGAAGGTACCTGGAAAAGTACTTCCTCAACGAGAAAACTGGTCAGCTATATCGGTAAAAGAGGTATTAAGTTTGGAAAAGACCAGTTAGGGATTAATGGGGTTATGTGATAGTTATGTGATGAAGATTCAATATAAGCAACCCTACCCCTTACGTGGGCATCCCTCCAACCTTGCTATTCATACAGAGACAATCTACGTGGAACAAACAGTGTTAAGGCAAAAGGTGTTGAGGCAGTTTCCCCGGTGCTCACTATTCTCCCTTCTTCCATCCAAGACCATGACCTCTCCGCGTGCTATAACCGCATAAGGCCAAGCTGTAAAGAGATAGTTCTGGTAGGGAGTATAATCAACTATAGAGCCGGTCTCGCTAGGGTCAAGGTATTTCTTAATTCCGGTTTCCATGATGGTAATATCGGCGTCGCTGCCCACCGCCAGAGTCCCTTTGGCTGGGAACAACCCAAATAATTTGGCCGCATTATAGCTGCTAACCCGAACCACATCAAGAGGAGAAAGGCCCCTCTTGTTTACGCCTTCCGTAAACAGCACCGCCATTATCACAGCGTTGCCCGGGAGTCCGGCCAGCCCACTCCACAATTCTTGCTTGTGGGCCGTGACCCAGGAATTGTGATCCGATCCGATGATAACCGGAACCTGTTTTTCAACCGCCTCCCAAATTTTTTCCCTGTCATCATGGTGTCTGATCGGGGGGCTTACCTTACCCAAACTGCCAAGGCCTGCCTCAACGGTAAGGGCTAGATAATGCGGACATGTCTCCAACACGACCTCCTGGTCCCTGGCTTCTTGAATGCACTCTACAGCTTCCTTCGAGCTCACATGGGCGATGCCAATTCTACATCCGACCTTTCGCGCAAGGTAGAGAACCTTGGCCACAGCTTCACCTTCACAGATCCCCGGCCTGGTCGCCTCCCAAGAGGCCATATCCTGTCTAGTTGGATCGGTTAACCGCCTTGAATAGTAATCAATGAGTTCAGGATTCTCTGCATGGATCATGGGCAAGCCGCCATACTCCTTTAGTTTGACAAATGCCTCCAATATCTGACCATCATTGAGACTGCTCAATCCACCTAAGTTCGCGGCCTCTGCACCCTTATAAGGTAAAAAAATTTTAAAAGAGGTAATGCCCAGATCGTGAATATATCTCTCGATATTGTCCAGGTGAACCTGATTCATCAAGGCTCCGTGGAACTTTATATCAATTAGACTGTGTCTCTTAACCAGTTCAATAAAGCGAGGAAACACCTTTTCCAATGATTCCTGGGTAAAGATATAATTCAGGGCACTGGTTACACCACCGTACAGAGCGGACGAACTTTCGGTCATAAAGTTTTCCTCTTGACCCTGCACTTTAGGCTGCCCTGCTCCGGGCATCTGGCCGAGATGCGAATGGCTGTCGATAGCCCCTGGTAAAACGTAACGACCTTCAGCATCTAATACCCTCCGGGCTCTATCAATTTCCCCTCTCCGTGTCACCCCCACTACTTTCCCGCCAGCCACCAAAATGTCTCCCTCGACAATGTTGTTCCCGTCGACTATTTTACCATTTTTAATTATTAGATCTAGCATGGCTCCCCCTCCCAGCACTTACCATAGGCTAGCTGACTAAATCCTCCACCGATGCCAGGGCCAGGCAAATGCCAGCTAGCATATCGGTTCCTGACGAAGATCCCAACGCCAAAAGCTCCAAAACTCGAGAAGCCAACTCTATGTTGCCTCTTAATATAGCAGTAACAACTTCCAGGGCAGCCTCAGGCAGCTCTCCCACCGTAGCACCGTAAATCTCCCGATAGCCAAAAACGTTAGTGCATTCGCGTGCAACCGCCGCCACTGTTCTCAGACAGTGCTGTGGGAGGCCCCCATGCCCACCGTAGGCTTTCTTCCGCCACCACCAGCCACCTATGAGCCCCGCCAGCAGATCATCGCCGGCCGGCGTGAGACCCGGCCCCAGACCCACCAGCTCCCTGGCAGCCTTTTCTGCGCACCAGGGATCTCTCCGTCTAAGTGCCATCAACAAATCCTCTGCCGCTCTGTACCCCCGGCCCAACCAAAATGGTACTTCGGCCCCTGCGGAAGGTGTGCTTCCCTCACTGCAAAAATGTCTTAGCAATCCGCCGAACCCTTGCAAGTTACCGAAACGGCACCCAATGGCTGCGGCAATGCGAAGCGCCTGAAGAACATCATGCCGTGCACCAAGCCTTACCTCGAGGGTTGTAGTCCTCCACACCGGTGAGCCTTTCAGTAAAATACTTATCCCCGCATCAGGTATAGCCATTTTGCTATCCCCGTAAGTGACAACCATCCCTTTTCTTACCCTAAGCTGCCCTGGCCAGGGTTGAACGTTTATGGCCAGCCAATAACGCGTCCCGCCAACTAGAACACTAAATACCTCCCCCTCAGGGGTTTCCACATTGAAGGCCCTGGAGAACACACTATGGACCCGGCCTACGTGTGAACGCAGCCTTAGTATTGCTTTCACCTTCCATCCTACACTGAAGGCGGCGGTCTGCTGCCACCCGGCTGAACTACAGGGAAACGAATCGGAGGTCAAGGGTACCAAGGCCGCTGATTACCCCTTTCAGTAGTTCTACTGCCCCTACCGCATCATTTATGTCCATAACTTCAGCCGGGGAGTGGGCGTAACGACGGGGAATGGAGATAAATCCGGTAGGTACTCCTTTACCGGCTATGTGAAGTCCAGCTGCATCGGTTGTCCAGTGTCCGACTTCCGCGGCCAGCTGTACTCGAATACCCCTTTCCGCTGCCGCCCTCAGGATTGCACCCTTTACCGCCGGGTGAGCTATCGTGCCTACATAAGCTCTCTGTACACCCTCGGCCAGCTGGATTACGGGGCCACGACCAATCCCGAACTTGCCGGCACCCTCCGCTGAAGTATCGGCAGCCGGTACTGTGTCCAGAACAATGGCACAGTCGGGCTGAAGGCGAGCGGCTGCTATCCTGGCTCCACTCATGGTGGTTTCTTCCTGCACTGTAATTACTCCGTATACTTTTCCGGCAAATCTCAGGGTGCCAAGCTCTTGGAACAGGCGAATTACGATGGCACAGCCTATCCTGTTGTCGATAGCATGACCGCAGATCCGGTCTGGAGTTCCTAACTCCATAAGTGCCCCAGCGTAGGAAACAGGGCACCCAACCTCTATGCCCCACTCCCTAACCTCCACATCACTGTTAGCGCCGATATCTATGTAGAGCTGACTATAGGACCCCCCCTCACCACTAGCAGCCTTTCGTTCTAAGTGTGCTGGCTCGGAGCCGATAACACCATTGATACCGTTTACTATCACCCTGGTTGCCGGGAGTACTGCCTCGCTCACAATACCAATCGTTTGGAATCTAAGTAAGCCGTTGGGTAGAATTTCGCTGACAATGCCCCCCACCTCATCAGCATGGGCCGCCACCATAAGAGTAGGCCCCGGCCGAAGTCCTTCCTTCACCGCATACACGTTGCCGAAATTATCGATCTCAACATTATCTGCAAACGGCTTTATTTTCTTGGCCACAGTTCGAATCACGTCTTGTTCAAACCCCGATACCCCACTAAGAGCAACCAGTTCCGTCAGAATCCGTTTTAGGTCCTCTTTCATCAATCCTCACCTCCTCTAAGTCAGCACTCGTCCCTCCGGCGCATATTTTTCAGCCAGAGCGCGCAGCGCCTTCTCAAAAGCACCCCGCGGAACCCTTACTATACCGGCGCCCACCAGCCCGTGCCCCGGTTCCTTATGTGCTATACCGGTATTAATAATCGGCAGGATACCAGTTTCCACCACTTTGCGCACATCAATTGCAGTCGGTGCTCCGATAAAGGACATATTGGGCAAGCGGTAGCTGTCGTTGGTCCCAACCGTGATCTCGTACATCTCCCTGGTGAGCCTCACAGCATCCTCCGGAGTACCTCCCACAAACTGGACTATAGCCGGAGCCGTACCCATTACGAAAGCACCTATGCCGGCAGTTTCCGTAATGGCGCTGTCCCCGATATCCGGATTTGCATCGCTTTCGGAATAGCCAGGAAAGTAAAGGCCTTGTGGTATGGTGGCCTCTTCTGTAAACCATCTATCACCTAAACCGCTGACCCTGATCCCCACCTCTACGCCGTTTCGCGCGATAGCAGTTACGACGCTGCAGTAGGGAATATTCTCCGCCGCATCCAGAGTGGCCTTACAGGCGGCCATGGCGAGGTTGAGAAAGAAGTGCTCGTGGTTACCTAAGAAAGAAATCACTTCCCGTACCATGCTGCTGTCCAGGTCGCTGTCTACTAACACGGGAGCAGCCTTTTTGAAAAATAAGTTAGTAGCAGCAATATCCCGGTTGTGGCATTCGTCACCCATCTGCAACGCCTGGGCAATAATACTTTTCAAATCAATTCCCTGGAGCCTCTCGATGAGATATTTCATCGCGGGGGCCAACCTGTACTCCATCCATTTTAACCGCTCAATAACCTTATCATCGTAAGCGCCGAACCGGAGGGTTCTGCCCCAGCCTTCGTTCATCGTTGAAAACGCAAGGTTGCCAAAGGTTTCGTTAACCACTACCCATACAGGCATTGAAGGTGAAATTATGCCAGCCATCGGCCCCACAGCGTTCCGCGAATGGCAAGGGGCAAATTCGATTTCACCGCTTACCGCAAGTTTTTCTGCTTCATCAGGTGAAGAAGCCATCCCCTCGTACAGAAGGGCACCGATAACAGCGCCGCGCATGGGCCCGCACATCCTATCCCATTCTATAGGTGGGCCTGCATGCAGAATAGTATTGCTGCTCATGCCAGGAATTACTTTCCTGGCCGGGAGCATGTCTACGACAACTGGTCGTGCTGAAGTGATCCGGATTAAAGCCTCCTGGTTGGCAGACGCTATTTTGCCACCAAGACTGGCCGGATCGATATCATCGGAAAGCTGTGCCACTATGCGCGCCAACTCTGGGTCTCCCCAGCCAGGAGGTTGCCACTCCAAATGAACTGCACTGGTAAAGGGAACGACGCTAGAATAGAACCAATCAAGTCCAATATTTATCACCTTGGGCCCTTGTTTCAATATTCCTGCGTTCATTGTTTGTTAACCTCCAACTCCAGCTTACCTCTACCTGAACTAAGCAATTTCGCCGCCATGAGGGCTGCTTGAGCGTTAGTAGGCGCCACCAGAGCTCCGGCCGTCTTCAGTCTGGTCACCTGCGCGGTATAGTCCTGAGGATCGGCATCAGTACCCACCACATTGAGCACGATATTAAGGTCACGGTTAGTGCGTCGTGCCTCCTTGATCGCTTCACTAATGGGGGGAACAAGTTCGGCTGCCGGGTCCGGGTGGGAACCGAATCCCAATACCACATCCATTAGGATAACGCTTACTCTGGGGTCAGCTACCTCCCGCTGGAATCTCTCCAGGCGGTAGGAAAAGTCAATCATGGGATGCGGCCTGCCTACGGTAAACTCATCACTTCCCATATCAACAATAGTGTTTTCCTTGCTGAAGTTTGGGTCTGCCAGCGTCTCCCCTTCAGGAAGGTTAGAGTAAACGCGTCCGATGCAAGCGCGAAGGATGAGTAAGGCCTCTTCTGCAAGGGTACCACCCGAGAAAAGACCTCGCAAATAGCCCCCCGTTATGTCCAGGGATAAGGTCGGAACACTCCCTTCAACGGTATCAGTCCCAGGCGCCTCTCCTCGTTCAAGGACTACTGCTAGGCGAGCAGCATCCTCGAGTGTTCTGGCCATATACACCCCCCGCCGGGAAGTTGTATTATTATTGCCAAGCAGGCATAGGACTACCGGCTTGCCCATGCCGCCGACCCGGCGGAGTATCTTTTCGGCAACTTGTGGCGCCGGGGGTTTGGACACCAGGACTACGACCTTTGTCTGTTCATCTCTGGCTAGAATTTCCAGGGCGTCTAGGGTGGTTATCCCGCCGACCCCCATGGACAGATCGCGGCTTCCAGTACCAAAGGCGTGGGATATGCCACCGCCCCACCTGTCAACCAGACACATTATCTCCTGCATGCCGGTACCCGAAGCGCCCACTATACCTATGCCCCCCCGCCGTACCGCATTGGCAAAACCCAGGGGCACCCCGCCAATAAACGCCGTGCCACAATCGGGTCCCATAAGCAGCAGTCCTCGCTGATGGGCCAGCCTTTTTAGTTGGATTTCATCTTCCAGCGAAACATTATCACTGAACAGGAACACATGGAGTCCGTTTTTCAAAGCCTTTAGAGATTCAGCTGCTGCATAAACACCAGGTACGGAAATTACAGCTACGTCAGCACCAGGCAAGCTACGGATGCCGGCAGCTAAGTGACGGTACTGAGAGGACGTGGTACTGTTTTTCTCCTCTCCTACCGGCTTTGCCAGCCATTGCTCCGCCTCCCTCAGCGCCCCAGCAGCCGCCTCCTCAGTTTCTGCGCTGACCACTATAACCATGTCGCCCGGCCCCGCTCTTGCGACCGCCTCAGTAAATAGTCCGGCTTCCCGCATTATATCCTTATTCTGTGGTGTCGCCATCATGACCGCTGCCTTGTGCACACCCGCGCAAGCATGGACCCGTCTCGAAATCCACATTAACGCCACCGAATCTTGATAGTATGCCGGTTTTACCAAAGCCTTAATAATCAAACCTCCTCACCCCTTACCAAGCAGTCCAACCACCGTCCACCACTAAGCAGTGACCCGTAACCCAGTCCGACTCCGAGGAAGCAAGGTACAAGGCAGCATACGCTACATCCTCGGGTGTCCCCAAACGGGGAAGCAACGTGCGCGTCAAGTACTCCTTCATAATCTCAGGCGTCTCCCTGAAGGGCTTGGACATTGCGGTTACAATTGTTCCTGGTGCTATTGTATTTACTCTTATGCCTTTCTTGGCGTAATCGACAGCCAACTGCCTCGTCAAATTTATTAGGGCTCCTTTCGAGGCACAATAGGCCGTTGCATTCCCAGTGCCAAGGAGGCCGTGTATAGACGCAATATTGACAATTTTGCCATATCCAGACTTAACCATATGCGGAATTACGGTGCGGCACATATAAAAGCACCCGTATAGATTTACTCTTATCACTTGGTCCCACTCATCATCTGAAACCTCAGTAATAGGATCCCGAATGAAAATGCCTGCTGAGTTTACAAGTATATCAATCCGTTGGTATTCCGACAACACCTGGTCTACCGCACGTTCTACTTCTTCCGTCCGGCTCACGTCGGTTTTTACGTATAGTGCCTCACCACCCATAGTTTCGATTGCCTCTACTGTGCAGGGTTTTTCGCTTTCAAGGCGGGATTCCCGTTGAACATCAAAAATTGCAACTTTAGCCCCCTCTTCAGCGAATTTGATCGCAATGGCCCTGCCAATCCCTGAACTCCCGCCAGTCACAACCGCCACTTTGTTCTTGAGCCGCATAATTTACCTCACCTCACCCTTCCCATGATACTAACGCTACCCCTGCGCTCGTACCCAAACGGTTCGCACCGGCCTCAACCATTCTGATAGCAACTTCATATTCCCGAATTCCACCGGAAGCCTTGATCCCCAAAGATTGACCAACTGCCTCCCGCATAATAACAATATCCTCTACTGTAGCTCCCCTGGGGCCAAAACCTGTTGAGGTCTTCACAAATTGTGCACCAGCTTCCTGCGCCACGCGGCATGCAGTGACAATCTCCTCTCGGCTCAGATATCCCGTCTCCAAGATCACTTTGACTAAAGCGCGGCCTTCACTCACCTCCGTTACCTGCCTTATTTCTTTCTCAACTATCTTAAGATCACCATGCTTAAAAGCACCTATATTCATGACCATATCAAGTTCTTGAGCACCGTCAGCAATAGCGACTTCCGCCTCCATTGCCTTCATTAATGAACTTGTTGCTCCTAACGGAAAACCGATGACTGTGCAAACTTTCACAGGCGTATCTGCTAATTCCTGTGAGGCTATCCGCACATAGCAAGGATTCACACAAACAGCGGCAAAATGGAATTGCCGTGCTTCCTCGCAAAGGCGCTTAATGTCTGGTAGCGTAGCGGTAGGTTTCAGCAAGGTGTGGTCTATTAGAGCTGCCAGCTCATTCCTAGTCAGCACGGCTTGCCTTCCCCCTTCAATCATATACCTTATTTGGCATCCCTGGCAGCAGTAACAGCTTTCATGAACCTTAGCACCCGACTGTCATCCACGCTGTTATATATGCAACCATCTCTCTTCAAATAGGTTCCCACAATTATCCCATCGGCGTACTCCAATGCCGCTCCAACATTATTCGGCGTACACCCTCCTCCCACTAGTATCCGCCGACCCGGTACGCTCCTGCGCGTCGTTTCGATCCACTTCAAGGTCTCCTCAAAACTTCGACCTGTCACAATCACTGCATCGGCTCCCCCCTTGGTAAAGGCTTGCTCTGCCATCTCCTCAACCGTAACCTGGGTTAATGGCCGGCCAGTACGATCAAGTACATCTGCCCATAGTTCAACCTGCGCTCCTATGCGCTTTTTCATCTCAAGCACTTCTTCCATGCATCCCTCGATGAGCCCTTCTGCGCTAACCATAGCTCCAACATAAACCTTAAGCCTTACAAAATCCGCCTCTATAGCATGGGCTATGGCAACGCCGGCTTCGCCGTCGTTTTTTAGTACGCTCACACCCAAAAGACAATTGCGCCCCACCTCTGTGCGTATTGCCTGGCCTATAGACGCCATATACGCCACTATCTCTGGACCAACTTTCCGCTTTCCAGGTAGATCATTCACGTTTTGAATAATTATGCCATCAAAGCCGGCAGAGCACAGCTTTATTGCATCCTCTACAGCAAGCTTCTTGATCTCCTCAACACTTTCACCTTGGTACATATAGGTACCGGGAAGCGCTTTAAGACCTACCATTCCTATAACAGTTTTACGTCTCCCACCGGTGTTTGCCATTATGAACCTTCCTCTCTCCCTTCAACTATTCAACAATGCGCGAATGGAAGATCTGTCTAAAATTCTCTTCGCGTTTCCACGGCTTCCCCTCAAAGTCTAAGGGCACAGTGTTATACTTAACAGCAATATGGTAGGCCAAGAGCTCCAGGGGCACTGAATAGAGGAACGGGCTGAATTCCTCTCTAATATTCCGGATTCCGGTAATACCCCAGACAAAATCCGCATGCTGTTTAACCTCTTCATCATCCTCTTCGGCCACAGCGATCACTTTCCCTCCAACGGTCTTAACCGCCGGCATGATCTCTAGCGAGCGGTCGTGTGAGCAGCCCTTAGGAGCGAGGACGATAACGTGCGTACCTGGCCGCGTTACAAAATACTGCGCATGAGCCCACTCCTCTATACCCTGGGGTATACTTACAAATCCAGCCGCCTCCAGAAGCTTCATTGTTCCAAATTGTGCTGTACCGTAGTTGGGTCCGCTACCGAGAATATGGTAAATATCCACTTCCTCGCTGTGTATATATTCACCTATTGTAATGTAATTGGCCTCGATTGTAGCCCGCATCGGAGCAGCTAAGTCTTTAAGGTAAGCTTTCAGCTCATGTTTTTCTGTTGGAGTGATTGCACCCAACCTTTCTCCAAGGGTCAAAGCAAAGGCTGCGAGAGCCACCAGTGAGCCCAGGTACGAACGAGTGCCAGGCAGCACCCCTACAACCGACGGTATCTTAACCTCCACTACGCTTTTCGATTGTTCAGCCAGCCTGCTTCGTGTGTTTCGTGTTATGCCAATCGTCCTCGCCCCTTGCCTATTTGCGCGAACAACACACTCCACCGTCCGTGCCACTTCGCCGGAATTGGACACTGCTAGCACTACGCTTCTAGGATTGACACTGGAGTAGATATAACGCGAGAACTCCAAGGCTTGCCAAACCTGCGTTTCGACTCCAGTATACCTTACAAAAACCTGTTGGCACGCCAGTCCAGCATAAAACGAGTCGCCACACCCCACAATATAGATTTTTTCAGGTCTAACCCAATCAGGTGCCTCCAAAATTTTATTAATTTGTTGCTCCAAGTCCGCCACTCCGGACACCAGGAGTTCTGTTTGCTCTCTAATTTCTTTTAGCATAAGCTCCAGGGCGGAATTAACCATACCTGAACCTCCTATTGCATAATTCTTAGCTAACAGCCTGCAGCGGCCAACATCTCTTTCAACTTTGCTAGACGCTTGCGAATAATTTCTCGATCATACTGTAATATCGAAATTGCTCCAAAATCCTCCAATGCCACAGATGCCGAAACAGTTCCATAAAGTGCCGCCGTTATGGGATCATTTGTTTCAACCAGCCCTTCTAAAAACCCCCCGCAAAAAGCATCTCCTGCACCTGTAACATCCACCACTTTTTCAGCAGCGCTGGGGACGTGGCAGAACGCGCCTTTATCTGCATCATAAAGTAGCACACCTCTTTCCCCCAGTTTCAATGCAACAATCCGAGGTCCCATACCAGCCAACTCTTGCAAGTGCACCTTATAGTGCTCAATGGATTCGAGTCGCCCGTCAAGCCCCATAAGGCCCGCTAATTCATCCTCACTGGGCAAAAAGACATCAATGGTGCGCAATATTCTTCGCCAGCGCTCCCAGTGCCTAGGCTCAACCCATTCGTGGTGAGGATCAAGTAAAATCACCTTACCAGTGCTGCCTAGTTTTTCTATTATTTGTTCCTGGGATGGCAGGGGCATCGGAGCCACATGGAAACCAACCGCTTCTTTCAAAAATGTAACCGGTATATCTTCTGGTCTTGGAGCCAATTGTTCATATCTTCCTCCACCTATTTGGGGTATGAAGTAGCGGTACCCTTTTCGGTCATATAGAGCCCAGATATGAATAGTTGCATCATCTGTTCTAACTATGCCGGTAAGGTCCAGACCAAGATCTTTGAGTCTACTAATAATGGCATTATTATAATCGTGGCCGATCCGTGCTACGAGTCCCACCCCTCGAGTCTCACTGCACCATAGAATAGCGCCTGCGGCTGCATAAAGCGCCGCACCACCAGGGCTATCAAAGTACGTGCGTCCATCCGGCAGGACGACGTCGTCCAGGGTGAGATGCCCGATAAAAACCGTCCTCCCCCGAAAAAGATTCGTGTCCAAATCACGATCCCTCCATGTCCCTGTCCAATCCCCTACATCGAACCTCTATTTTTGTTACAGGTAACCCTTTACCAGTATACCGATGCCTAATATCCTGCATATAATTCCCCCTACCAGTGCTAATAAGCAAATAAACATAACCCATTTATCAACCTCCTGAAAACCTATTTCAAAGATACTTGTCCTCCTTGGTCTTGCACCAAATCCTCGGCAATCCATAGCAACGGCCAGGGATTGGGTCAGACCAAAACTACGAAGTAGGAGTGGGCCTATGACACCTACATACTTAATTGCCTTTGAGAAGGATGAACCCCTTTCCAGATCAAGTCCTCTTGCTCTTTGGGCCTCACTAATGGTTAACCTTTCAGCATTAATCAGGGGTACAAACCGTATCGCCGATGATAAGGCCATCCCCGCTTTATAAGGCAAACCCATCCTTAACAGCCCTAGCATCATTTTTTGTGGAGAAGTCGTCATCATCCAAACAGCCGCCGCCGTCACCATAAGGGCCACCCTTAGGCCCATAGCAAGGCCGAAGAGAATTCCGTCCCATGTAATTTCATACTCAAATACGTGAAAGGCAACGGCACCTTGTTTGATATAAAAGGGCCAGATAAGTACCCCCAGTAGAAGAAACCATACCGACGCTAGCAAAAAGGGAACTAGAGCTCTTAGCTCTAAACGGGCCAGCAACCCCATTCCTATGACTAGGAGCAAAAATATAGCCAGGGGTACAGGGTGATTAAAAAGCAGGCTCAAAAGAAACATACTTACTAGCCAAACCAACTTGGTACGCGGATCTAGATTATTATGGATGTAGGAATCCTTTTCGATATAAATGCTGTACCCTACAGGCATCTTGGTCTCCCCTTTATGCTCAACATGTTTTACACAGTGTTAGGAGCGCCTCATACATTTCTTGCGAGGTCAGAACGTCATCTGGTACGCCCCACGGAGCAAGCTCACGAGCCAAACGCAATATCTGGGGCTGCTTGATAAAGGCTGCATCTAGAAGAGCCTTCTCTCTTAAGATTTCCCTTGTCGGTCCGTCAGCTATCACTCTACCATTGGACATTACTACAGTTCGGGGAACGTACGCGGCTACTATAGCCATATCATGGGTAATCACTATTACCGTATGACCCTGCTGATTCCAACTTTTAAGGAGATCCATTATTTTTCTGGCACCCCGTTTATCCAATCCCGTCGTAGGCTCGTCTACTATCAAGATTGGAGAACCCATGGCAATAACTGAGGCTATGGCCAACCTTTGGCGTTCGCCTCTACCGAGAGTAAAAGGATAGCGATCTTTCTTATCCTCTAGCTCAGTAACCTTTAACGCTTCAGACACATTCCGGTCAATTTTGTCTGGTGCCAAGCCCAAGTTTCGAGGTCCGTAAGCTACCTCCTCGTATACGGTGCGACAGAATAGTTGGTGATCAGGATTTTGGTAGCAATAACCCACCAACTTAATGATCTCGGTAGTAGGCATTCCACGTATGTCTTTACCCATTATGAACACATTGCCTTCTGTTGGCTTATACAAGCCGTTAAAGTGCTTGGTTAGTGTGGTTTTACCAGCACCGTTTTGCCCGATAATGGCGAGGAAATCTCCCTGCTTAACTGTTAGGTTAACATCTATTAGTGCATAATCTCTGGAGTTGGGATACTTAAAAAAAAGTTTTTCGGTCTTAATAACCGTGCTTTCCATTAACTTAGCACCTCTCAAGAAGGGTACTGAGTACCCCAAGAGCTTCTTTCTCGTAAGGTGTCACTGAATTCAAAGCTATATGGCCTGCTTCCTCCAACATATGCAACAGCTCTACTACCTGAGGCACCGGAATTTCGCCTTCGTTATCACGAGCAAAAATATCCTTCCTTTGGAATAGTTGCCCAGGCGTATCGTCGCCAATCACTTCACCAGCCCTCATAATGATCAGACGGTCACACACCTCAACGAGCTCCTCTACGGCCTGCTCGACTACTATGACCGTTATGCTTT
This sequence comes from Thermanaeromonas sp. C210, assembly GCF_013167955.1. Taxonomy (NCBI): domain Bacteria; kingdom Bacillati; phylum Bacillota; class Clostridia; order Neomoorellales; family Neomoorellaceae; genus Thermanaeromonas; species Thermanaeromonas sp. C210. Next base: position 704,433 of record NZ_BLWF01000001.1, on the reverse strand, counting down.
TTTCGTCTCGCAAACGTCTGATAGTAGCAAATACTTCTTCTCTCCCCACAGGGTCCAATTCTGACGTAGGTTCATCCAAGATTAAAAGCTCAGGTTCCATCATGAGAGCGCCTGCTATTGCCAGACGCTGTTTTTGACCACCAGATAGGCTATAAGTTTCGCGATTCTCCAGTCCGGTCAGCCGCACTTTTTGTAACAAAGGACTTGCTTTAGCCAGTATTCGTTCGCGCGGCCACTCCAGGTTCTCCGGTCCGAAGGCTAGATCTTCAATTACTGTCAACCCAATTATTTGCGCCTCAGGATCTTGCAATACCATAGCTACCCTTTCGGATAGTTGTGCGGGTGTGCATTTCTTGGTATTCATACCGCATATGTTTATTTCTCCTCGCATTTTACCGCTAATTGTATGCGGAATGAGCCCTTTTAAACAGTAACAAAGAGTAGTCTTGCCTGCCCCAGAAGGTCCTATAATTCCCACAAATTCTCCCCGATTTATAGTTAAATTAATATCCTTTAACACCCATTCATCGCTAGCCATATAACGAAAGGATAAATTCCTGACCTCAACGATTGTATCACTCATGGCATATCCCCCGCTGCCTAGTGGTAGTGAATGCTAATTCTCAGTTTTTATTCTTCCTCGCCTACTTGGTACCTGTCTTGCCAATACATGCCGCGGCTCTTAACAATCGGATAAAGAATAGGCATTAAGATCGCTGATACCACAGCAGCAGTTAGCATGTGGTTAATGATTATACTCGCGGTAACACCCGCCCAGGCCACCGCCGGTGGAACAGTATGGGTAAAGTCGAGCCAACCAGGTATTACTATAGCGTGAATAATAGGTCCAATTATAATACCCCAAACATAAAAGCTAATCACATTACTAGCCTTTTTGAAATCTGCATTCTTAACCATCTTGTAAGGCAGCCATGTTACAAACGTATGGCTTAGGAAGCCAGCCACCGATCCTACTGTCAAGGCTCCGGATATGGCATCACCTACTGGCATTGAAAAAGTAACCCCAATTGCGCCTGGAAGACCAAAAAGGACCGAAAGTATTGGAGCCAGAGCAAGAGTGGGATTGAAGCCTCCTATACCTGGCACAAACTGAAACTGTATAGGCCTACCTACGATGTATAAAGCAGCGCAGATTGCTATAGTTGCCACTGTAGTTGCATCCCATTTTACATTGTTCTTCACAATTCCCTTAGAAGTAATAGTGCGTCCACTCAGTTCCATAACCCAAATGATAACGGCTATAATCATGCCCACTAGTGCTAAGGTTATCATAAGAGTATGAACCGGACCACTGCCTGTCACAAGATTCCCGAGAAACGAAAACTGCATTTTGCTCCCCCTTTCAATACTGGGTCTACTTGTAAATTTTTAGGCTAGGCATAGCGAGGAAATATGCCATGAGTGAATATTGCCCTCCTTTCTTCATGGTTTTATCGCTACTCTTATGGCTTCACCTGTGTTGTTCATATAGAACTTCAAAGCTTCTTCTGCCTGATTAAGTGGATAAACGTGCGTTACCATCTTTTCAACGGCGTATTTCCTCGAGTTGATAATACTAACAGCTGTTTCTGTGTCCCAGGACTGTCCCAAGCCGCCTATGACCCGTAATTCTTTAAAGACAATTAGATCCGTTGTGAGGGGATTTTGTTCAAAACCACAAGTTCCAACCATTATTACCCTCCCAGCAGGTCGGGCCAACTCTAGAGCTAGCTCCATCATATGAGCCGCACCCGTTGTCTCTATTACCACTTCGGCCATCCCTTTGTTAGTTATATTACTAACTGCCGCAATGGGGTCTTGAACCGTAATATCAATGTTATAGTCCGCGCCGTATTCCCGTGCCAGTTCCCATTTGCGCGGATTTCGCGTTTTCCCGACCACAATAATGGGATGGGCACCAGCCTCTTTAGCAGCAATGACTGAAGCCAGACCTTGCGCGCCGGGGCCCAGAATCACCACCGCTTCTCCGAAACGAACTCCTCCCAGCCTGCGAACCCAGCGGACACCATTGCCCAAAACCGCAGACATACATGCCGCCTCTGCAGGTATCTCGGGTTTGATGAGGTGTACTCTTGCTCCCGGGGCTCCGTACAGATACTCACTATATGCTCCCCATAAATGAGGAGGGGTGTCGCAACTGACGTTCACACCATAAACCCGCGAATTCTGGCAAAACTGGTACAGACCATTGAGGCAATAATAGCATTTCCCACAAATTATATAGGGCTCTACTGTCACCCTGTCCCCTACCTTAACACCATAATACTCGGCTGCCTTGTGACCGATCTCAGCTATGCGGCCTACAACCTCGTGTCCCAGGATAAGAGGAAATCGTGTCTTTTTATTACGACCCTCGTACTCTATGGGATCGCCTCCACAAATACCCACCATTTCCACTTTCAACAGAAACTCATCTGGTCCAATCTTAGGTAGAGGGAATTCTTTAAGAACCATTCTCTTAGGTCCTTCTAATACTATAGACCTACTCTTGAGGGCCATCCCAAACTACTCCTCCTTGTTGGCCATCTTGGCTAGTAGTTCTGCAGCCCTCTCAGGATTCAACACCCCACAATGACAATTAGCCGCTAATTGCCGGGCCGCAGCCTTCGGTGACAACTTACCCTTTTCCACCTGCTCCACCATATACTTTACAAGGTTGAAACTGACCATGCCATGACCACACATAGTACTGATCTCCAGTACTTCCCTTTCTGGCAACCGGTCAACCTTACCCCACACCCCCAGCGAGTATTCGACAGTATGACGCTGTAGACCGGCCTTCCGGCAACAATCATCTACACTTTCTAAAAGGCCCGAAACCACTACCGACATCCCCAGGTCGGCTTCTCTGAGCTCATTCAACAACTTCGCAACGGTCTCTACGTCAGTAAAGACACCATGGACTATAGAGTTATCCTGGATGCCGGCCAGCACTTTATCGCGCCCCACCGAAATAACATTACCCGTCTTCATGTCCCCAAAGTTTACAGGGTTGTATTTCAAGAGAATCTCAAGAAACTTGCGCAGTTTCTCGGCCGCTCCCTCCCGGTTTATATCCTGCGCTGCCATAGCAAATACAACGTAGTCATGCCTTAAATTATCTTTAGTACCAACCCGGTGTAATGTATGAGTCATTTAACTTCACTACCTTTCCTACCCGTTTCCGCCAGAGGTCTACCCAGACCAACATTAGTTTTACCGTTCAAGCTGGGCTCGAATCCCGCCGCCCTGGCTAATTCGGCTGCCGGCGCCACATTATTCTTATCTATCCGGCAGATGAGGTCAAGACTGAAGAGAGTATCGATCTCGAAGGAAACTTCCCGCAACGCTTTTAAGACTTCCTGCATTTTGTCCAAGGGCACCTCAAACTCAACAATAGCCGATAGCACCTTTTCGTCGAGCACGTCGTCGCGAAGCTTTCCACTAGTTTTGTCGATCATAAGACTGGTAACTGGATTCTTTTCTTCGAATTTTACACCCAGTCTGGCCATGGTCATGGCCACCTTTTCCACATCGCGGAAACGGGCGCCTGTGCCCGGACGCCCCAATTCCACGGCAATCCCCGCATATCCTTCCTTGAAGCGGCCGGTCACATCATTAGTCTTCATTTCCTCAGTGCCTCGCCCCGGAACTCCGGTAGTGCTGTGAGATTGTAAGGGATCGCTGAATACCCCACGTACTGCACGCGGCCAGGTTAGCTCTTCTTTTTGTAACGCATCTACGGGACAAGCTCCTGAATAATAGCATATATTGCACTCAACACACTCTTCTTTGTTTACTGTCACATGATCTTTCTCCAATGTCAAAGCATTCATGGGGCAGTAATGAGTGCATTCGCCGCATCCAATACATGTCTCGATATCTACCCGCATCAACATCATCCTTCCCCGATTTCACAACTTTGTACGATGTATTTTTCTCTAAGCGAAGGTTGGTCTCCTTCAGGAAAATTTGATAAATGTGGCGCCTAATTTTCAGGGAATTCTACTAAGTTCTCGGCTTAAGAACTGTAGGCCTCCATCTGCGCAATCTTTAAAGCCACCTGTAAATTTAAGCGTTGTTCGGGATCGTCTAGGTTTATTCCTGTTATCTCCTGAATCTTCTCCAGCCGGTATACAACGGTATTGTAGTGGGCAAACATCTCCCGTGCCACTTTGCTAATATTGCCATTGCATTTGAAGAACATCTCAAGTGTAGGTATCAACTCCGTGTGGTGAGCACGGTCGTAGTCTTGTAAAGGGAGAAAAGTTTCTTCTAGAAATCTGCGCATTTCTTCCTGGGTGCCCTGACAAAGCAGCCGGTAAATACCTAGATCATCAAAGTGAGTAACTTGTCCATCGCCCTTAACAATGCGGCCAATCTCCATGGCCCTCCGAGCCTCCAAGTAGCTTTGTTTCATATCGAGGAGATTAGGGTAAAATCTACCTATTCCTATAGAACAAGTTATTTTAGGGGCTGATTGACGTAATCCCTGTTGTAAGTTCGAGGCCACCTTATGCATTTTTTCCTTAATAGCCCGGTTGCTCCAGGTAGCTTTGACTCGAACCAGCAATATAAAATGGTGCCCCCTTTCCCCCAATATATAGAACTCGTGATTTTGCTCCATTACATTCACTATTGTGCGCCGTAGTTGTTCCTTGAGCTTAATAAGGGCCGTATTGTTCGCCTTGGATGATCCCGATAATACCTGTTCATACTTATCAATCCCGATTAACAGAAGATTAAAGCTATCTTCAAGATCCCAGCCAACCGGCGCTGCTCGTTCCAAAAGTTCATCAAGGCTCTGAATGTCACCCTGTATCCAGTCATATAAAAGTTCGTTGCGATATTTTGTCTCCACGCCCTTGACCGCTTCGCGGTTAAGCAAAACGAGGGCTGCCAACGTACTTGCTTGCTCTATAGAAATGAGGTCTATTTCGCGTAGTGGCCTGTTTTCTTCTAATACTGCAATGTATCCAAATAACGTGCTGCCATGGACTACGGGGCATATAACCTGACAGACCTTCTTATCGCCCGTGATAAGCGTTTCCCTCTTCATGCGCCATTTTTTGGAATTATTATCCGCAAGCTTCAAACAGCGGTTTGAGTGTATCAACGGGGGGACATTTGGCGAAGTGGCAAGTATTTTGCCGTCGGCGTCAAATATAATAGCAGGATTGCTCACCAGCCGCGATAAAGCACCAGCTACTTCTCTTAATCCTCCCCCTTCAAGAAGTACGGCCATGATTTGTTCGTGAGCTTCCACCGTCTTCTTTAAGAGAGAGGTCTGCCGATTTACAAGTTCAGTATAGATACCTTGCAGTAGCTTGGGATGGGAAGCGTCCGGCGGAAGTTCAATTAGGGGAATTGCATGTTCGTTTGCTGCGTCTATCATGGCCACTGGTATTACGTCCAGATAACGCTTAGGTTTAACCGCCAAAGCAGCCAGGCCGCGTTTGGCTAGTTCTGGTATCAGCTGTTCTTGAGCAACAGGGTCATCTTTGATAGAGAAACCGGTCGTAAGCAGCAACTGTCCTTCCTTCACCCAAGGGAGAACGTCCGGTACCTCCATTACGTTTACACTTGTTATGATCCGGTTCAAGCCCTCCCGGCCACCGACTACTTTCGCACCATAAAAACAATCGAGAGTCAGAGCGTATTCAACAGAAAATCCATAAAGGGCATCCATATCGTAATTCTCCCCCATCTTAATCTTTTGCTAGCTTCTTTCTTTTAACTTTGGGGTGGGGCCGGAAAATATCCAGTTCCTCCCCTGGCCAGTAAACTTTCTTGTGATTTATGATAAGGCTATAGTCTTCGAAAGTCCAGCCAAATAAGGTATAACATATAGTGGTATCAGGCCTAACTTAATACATACTAAGTTACCTGGAGTGATATTTATCTACACAACGTAACTCCAGTTTATCCTTGTCTCAGCACGGGACACAACAAAAAGCAGGGTAAGAAGGTAGCAACTGAACAGAGGAAGTGAGGGAAGTAAAGGCGGATAAAGATGCGGTGGAAGGGGCCAAGTAACCCTGGTCGGTGCACACGGGAACCCAACTCTGGGAAAGGTTGGAGCTGGAAAAGTTATTAGGCGACGTAGGTACTAATGAAAGATCACGACAGATGATTTGATTAAGGTAATGGTGCTGAACAGGTTAACAAATGCGGCTTCGGAGCATGGCATGCCCAGTTGGGTGAATACCACGGCTCTAGAATATGTCATGGAGCTAACCTTTCTAGTCTTGTGGAAGTCTCTATGTAGTATAACCTTGCCCTAACCTTGCCCTCCTTTAGGAGAACCATCCCAAGGCGAAGGGATGCCTTACTTAGCTGGACGGTCAAGGCCGAAAAACTTGATACATCTAGTCCCTTTTGACACAGGCTGTGAACGCCTTTCGCACTCTGAAAAGCCCATTTGCCGAGAAGGCCATATTCCACCGGCTAAAGAACTAGGTGTGGGAACACATATTCCTCTACGTTTTGGCCTATCATCTTCTGGTGGCCATAGAGAAGACCGCGCACAAAAAGGGTGCACCTCGGTTGGAGAACAGTGCGGGAAGCGGAGCTGGGAGAGCCTTCTGCTAAGCTTGGCGTACCCCCAAAAACCAACTAAGACGAGGTTAAACGACTGATAGTGACTGACCAAGACTAAAATGCCTTGATATTACGAGTTTCTAAATCAAAAGTGCACAAGGGCTAACGTGGGAGCTGCGCTTCCTCAGCCCCCGCGGTCCCCCTTGCCCGAGCGTACCGGCACGGATGCTTCATACCTGCCGATCACCTTTGTGAATGATAAAGCTCCAGTTAAGGCCGTTGTTGTTGTCCCAATTGTTGGCGCTGTCTTTGAAGCAAAGGTGGAAGCGGTCGTAATCCTCCGAGATGCGGATGTTTTTAACCCACCCGTAGCCGGTGCGTTCCATGGGATAATCGTAAATGCCCTCCCAATTGTGGGGGTCGCCGTACCCCGTCCGCATCCAGACTTGGTCGGCCCCGCACTGTGACAGCAGGCCGTAGTACAGAACGGTCACTTCGCTCCCGGCGGTAATAGGCACCGGGTCCACAACTACCCCGCCGGGATATTCGGCCGCCCGCATACTCTCCAGCCTGGTGCGATCTTCATTTACGAAACGGCTGCGACCTCTGTCGCCCATTTATTTTACCTCCCTGGAAATACATAAGGAAATTCTCCTGTCCTATAGCATTTCCCGGGGAGGCTGAGCCTATGCTGGGTTGTAAGGGCGCCAGGGGCAACGTCGGAGCTAGCGCCGCCAGTTCCATTCCCGGCTGGCGTATTTCCGGCGCAATTCCTCCACCCGGGACTTTTCCCGCGGCGTCAACTCGCCTAACACCAGATGAACGGCATAGACTTCGGCAAAGGCTCTGGTGATGGCCTCCTTCACTTCTGCCGGGTCAACCGGGCGACCCAGGACCTCCCAAAGGCCGCAAGCCTGCAGCGCAAACTTTTCCTTAAGCCTTTCCCGCCTTGCGGAAGAAGAAAAACGCAACACGGCGAACAAGTCGTCTACGTTAAGCTCCAGTACGATGGAGCCGTGCTGGAGCAGTACCCCGCCCTTCCTGGTCTGGGCGCTTCCCACCATTTTCCGGCCGGCCACGGTGATTTCATACCAGGACGGGGCGTCAAAGCAGGCCGCGCTGCTGTGTTCGCCCATGTTTTTCCGGCCTGAAGCCACCTCCACGGGGGCCCCCAGGCTTTGGAGCCCCCGGGCTAACACCCTGGCGATGCGGAGGTAAGAGGGCAAAATTCCCCCCGCGACCAAAGGGTGGTCTTCCCTTACCACAACACTATAGGTCACTTCCCGGTCGTGGAGCACCGCGCGGCCCCCCGTCAGGCGCCGCACCAGCCCCAACCCCTTTTTCTCCAGGGCAGCCACGTCGATTTCCTTCTCCAGGGACTGGCCGTAGCCTAAGGAGATGGTCGGCGGGTCCCACCCGTAGAAGCGTACGGTAGGGGGTACCGCGCCGACCTGGTGGGCCCGCAGGATGGCCTCATCCACCGCCATATTGGTGGCTCCATCGGCTATTCCGGTGTCGAGGAGGCGCCAGTTCTCGGCCATAGCCCTAATTTCACCCTAAGTTCCTTTCAACCATGACGGGCAATTTCCTGCCTAATCCTTAGTTTTTTTTGCTTTATTTCTTCTGCCACTTTAACACCGGATTGCGAGCGGCGGCAGCTTCATCGAGACGGCGCACAGGGGTATTATGGGGTGCGTTGCGCAGCAGCTCCGGCTGGGCAACCGCTTCCTCGGCGATACGAATTAAAGCCCCAGCAAAGGCGTCCAACACTTCTTTAGGTTCCGTCTCCGTTGGCTCAATCATTAAGGCTTCCGGCACGATAAGGGGGAAATAGATGGTGGGTGCGTGGAAGCCATAATCCAGGAGCCGCTTAGCTATGTCCAGGGTCCGCACGCCCGCCTCTTTTATTTTGGTTCCCGGGTTGATCACAAATTCATGCTTGCAGATACGGTCATAGGGTACGTTAAAGTGCGGGCGCAGGAGGCTCAACAAGTAGTTGGCGTTGAGGACGGCCTGCTCGCTGACCTCCTTTAAACCCCGGGGACCAAGGGTCCGGATGTAAGCATAAGCCTTGACCATCACGGAAAAATTACCGTAGAAGGCTTTCATCTGGCCTATGGTCTGGGGACGCTCGTAGTCCAGGTAGTACTGCCCTTTAGCTTGATCGTAACTCACTACCGGTACGGGCAGGAAGGGGGCCAGGTGTTCCTTTACCCCTACCGGCCCGCTGCCGGGCCCGCCTCCGCCGTGGGGGGTGGAGAAGGTCTTGTGGAGGTTGAGGTGCACCACATCAAAGCCCATATCCCCCGGCCTGGTGATGCCCATAATAGCATTGAGATTGGCGCCGTCATAGTATAGGAGGCCGCCCGCCTCATGGACCATGCGGGCCATGGTCACAATGTCGCTTTCAAAGAGGCCCAGGGTATTGGGATTGGTGAGCATCAAGGCCGCCGTATCCGGACTCAAGGCTTTCTCCAAGGCCTCCAAGTCCACCAGTCCGCGTTTGTCGGAGGGTATCTGGACTACTTCCAGACCGGCCATGGCGGCGCTGGCCGGGTTGGTCCCGTGGGCCGAATCGGGCACCAACACTTTCTTCCGTTGGGTTTCACCCCGGCTGGCGTGGTACGCCGCAATAATGAGCAGTCCCGCCAGTTCGCCGTGGGCACCGGCCGCCGGCTGCAGGGTTACGGCATCCATACCGGTTATTTCGGCCAGGTACTGCTGCAGGTGGTACATGAGTTCTAAAGCCCCCTGGGCCGCTTCCGGCGGCAGGTAGGGATGGAGGCCGGTAAACCCGGACAACCCGGCTGCTACTTCGTTCACCTTGGGGTTATATTTCATGGTGCAAGACCCGAGAGGGTAAAAACCGGTATCCACACCATAGTTAAGACTAGATAGGTGGGTGAAATGGCGCACGACCTCTATTTCGCTGAGCTCGGGCAGCCCGGCGTCCCCCCGCCGGCGATAGGCTTCCGGCAAGTAGTCTTCTACTTCTCCCGGCACATCCACCGGCTGTAAGGTGCAGCCTCGGCGGCCGGGAGCACCCAGTTCCCAGAGAAGCGGTTCTACTGCCACGGCTTACAACCCCCTCATAGCGTCTATTAAACGTTCTATTTCCGACTGCGTGCGCACTTCAGTAACACAGAAGAGCATGGCTCCTTCCAATTCCGGGTAAAAGGGCGCCAGGTCCAGGCCTCCCGCTATACCCGCTTCCCGCAGCCGGGCCGCCACCTCCGAAGGAGCCTTCCGGGCCCGGAGGGCGAATTCGTGGAAGAAGGGGCCGGAAAAGACGGGCTTAAGGCCCTCTATCTTTAAGAGTTCATTATAAGTGTAGTGGGCCTTCAGCAGGCACTGACGGGCCACTTCTTTAAGACCCTCTTTACCTAAACACGACAGATAAATGGTGGCCGCCAGGGCGCAGAGGGCCTCGTTGGAGCAAATGTTAGAGGTAGCCTTTTCGCGCCGGATATGCTGTTCCCTGGCCTGGAGGGTAAGAACAAAGGCCCGTCGGCCGTCCACGTCCACCGTCTGGCCAACGATGCGCCCCGGCAGACGTCGCACCAGTTTTTCTTTAGCAGCCATAAAGCCTAAGTAGGGACCGCCGAAGTTCAAGGGATTGCCCAAGCTCTGGCCTTCCCCCACCGCCAGGTCGGCATCGTATTCCCCCGGCGGGGCCAGGAGGCCCAGGGAAATGGGATTGACTACAGCGATGAAAAGGGCCCCCACTTTATGGGCCAGCTCCGCGGCTTCGGCCATGGGTTCCAACTGCCCTACAAAGTTCGGTTGTTGAAGGATGACGCCGGCTACGTCCCGGTCAGCCATTTTGGCCAGTTCTTCCAAGGAAGTCCGGCCGTCCTCCCAGGGTATCTCCACCAGGTCAATGCCCTGGCCCCGGGTATAAGTACGAAGAACGGCCCGGTACTGGGGGTTAAGGCCTCGGGAGAACAGGATCTTCTGGCGCCTGGTAGCGCCGCACGCCACCAGGGCTGCTTCGGCCGTAGCCGTGGCGCCATCATAATGGGAAGCGTTGGCTACATCCAGTCCGGTCAGGGCGCAGACAAGGGATTGAAACTCAAAGATTGCCTGGAGGGTGCCCTGACTCACCTCCGGCTGGTAAGGGGTATAAGCGGTGTAAAATTCGGAGCGCGACAATAGATGGGATACCACCGAGGGTATATAGTGTTCGTAGGCCCCGGCTCCCAAAAAGGAAATCAAATCCGTTCGGTTCTTACCGGCCAGCTCCTTAAGATGGCGCAAAAGGTCAGGTTCGGCTAAAGGAGCCGGCAGATCCAGGTCGCCTTTCAGCTTTACTTCTTCCGGAATATCCTCAAAGAGCTCTTCCACACGGGTTACGCCACAGGCCTTAAGCATTTCTTCCCTTTCGGCCGGTGTGGTGGGGATATAACCCATGGCCCTATTCCTCCTCCAGCAGTTTTGAGTAGGCAGAAGCGTCCAGCAGCTTTTCTACTTCCTGGGGATCGGTCAACTCCACCTCGATCATCCAGCCCTGGCCGTAGGGGTCCTGGTTGATAAGTTGAGGCGCTTCCAGAAGTTCTTCGTTCACGGCCATCACTTTGCCCGATACCGGCAGGTAAACGTCCGAAGCCGATTTCACTGACTCTACTACACCAAAGGCATCCCCGGCCTTGAATTCAGCTCCTACCTGCGGCAGTTCTACGAATACAATGTCACCCAGGGACTCCTGGGCATAATCGGTGATGCCGATACGGCCCCGGTTGCCCCTTATCTTCACCCACTCATGCTCCGCGGTGTAAAACAGGTCCTCAGGAATATGCATTCTGGTCCTCCTCCTTTTCTTGTGGCTTACCATGTATTTGTATTGCCCGTGCCGGGGCCCGGGCGCCGGTATCTTCCGGGCTTGGAGGCCGTCCGCAAGGCCCCCTTTCCCGGCCGGCTAAACTTTGGGGGCTCGGTGGCCGGTTTCTGGCCCCATGCCCTCCTACCCGCCTGCGGACTCGTACCGCCTCTGGTTCGCCGGGATCGCCAGTGCCCCAGGCGCCGGCCTGCCCGGCTCGCCCTCTTCCTCAGGAGACACCTTTCTTCTTACGGCTGTAGAAAGGCAGAGGCACCACCTGCGCGGGATGCTCCCGGCCCCTGATGTTCACCGTAAGCTCCTCGCCCTCTAGTGCGTATCCCTTTTCGACCAAGGCCAGGGCTATGTTCTTGCCCAGGGCCGGAGCAAAGGAGCCGGAAGTAACGCGCCCCACCACCTTATCTCCCCGGCTCACGGGATAATCCGGCCGGGGAATGCCCCGATCCTGCATGACCAGACCCACCAGGCGGCGCGGGGGCCCGACCTCCTTCTGCTGCTTAAGAACTTCCCGGCCGTTAAATTCCCCCTTCTCCGGCCGTATAAAACGGCCCAGTCCCGCCTCCACGGGAGTTATGTGAGGCCCCAGCTCATGGCCGTAGAGGGGCAACGCCGCCTCCAGGCGCAGTACGTCCCGCGCCCCCAGGCCACAGGGTTTAAGTCCCCGGTCCCGGCCGGCCTCCAGCAGGCCCCGCCACATTTGGGGTCCTTCAGCAGGGTCCAGGTAAAGTTCAAAGCCATCTTCTCCCGTGTACCCGGTACGGGAGATAAGGCAGTAGATCCCCTGGACCCGGCCGCGGGTCCAGCGATAATACCCCAGATCCTGGAGGTTGACGTCGGTTAGCGGCTGTAAAATAGCCGCTGCCTCCGGCCCTTGCAGGGCCAGTTGAACCGTAGCGGAGGATAGGTCCGTGATGACTGCGTCGGCACCCCCCTCCTCGGCCTGCTTCTGGATCCATTCCAGATCCTTGGCAGTATTGGCGGCATTGACCACTAGAAGGTATTTATCTTCCCCCTGGGGATATACCAGAATGTCGTCGACTGTGCCGCCGTCAGGGTAACACATGGGGCTGTAAATGACCCTGTCCCCTCTAGCCAGGGAGGCGTCGTTGGTGATCAACTGCTGGATCAGACTAAAAGCATCGGGCCCCTTTATTTCAATCTCCCCCATGTGGGATACGTCAAAGAGCCCCGCTTGGGTACGCACGGCCTGGTGCTCCTCCAGAATGCCCGTATACTGCACAGGCATGAGCCAGCCGCCAAACTCCACCATTCGCGCCCCTGCAGCCAGGTGCTCCTCATACAGAGGTGTCCTTTTCCCTTCCTGGTTGCTCACCGTCATCACCTCACTTATAGTAGTAGTATGGCCAGGCAAACCGAGAGGCCCACAGCGCCTCGAAAGGCGGTGTGGGCCTCTGTCTCCTGACCTGAGAGATTAGGCTTTAAGATTAAAGCCTTACCCCTTTGGTGCCTCACCAGGGAGGTCTCTCCAGAGGCGGGTCCGGGAGTAGTACTTTTGCCTGAGAGTTTCCTCCGGGCGGCCACCTTTCTACCCGGCGTTGCTCCTTCGGCGCCCCTTTCCTGCGAAAAACGCTAAGGGGTCTCTTCTACTCCTTTCATCCACCCTCTATTAAGTTGTACATATCAATTCGACATTTAGGCCGCATTATCCTTCTTGCGTGAAAATTTTCACTAACTTTTTCCGCTTATTCCCTTCCCAGAAAGCCCTCCATTAGAGCGCGGGCGCTGGGGCAGGCCGCCACGCCGCCCTCTCCTGTTTCCCGCAACGCCGGGGGCATACTGCGGCCCACCTGGACCATGGCGGTAACCACTTCATCGAGGGGAATAAAGGAAGGAACGCCCGCCAGGGCTATGTCGGCTGCTGCCAGGGCATGGGCCGTCCCTATGGCGTTCCGTTTTACACAGGGTATTTCTACTAGGCCACCTACAGGGTCACACACCAGCCCCATCCATCCCTTCAAGGCTATGGCCGCCGCGTCCAGGGCCTGGCGCGGTGTGCCGCCGGCCATTTCTACGGCCGCTGCGGCTGCCATGGCGCTGGCCACACCGCATTCGGCCTGGCAGCCTAAAGCGGCTCCCGCAAGGGAGGCCTGCTTACCCACTATTATGCCTATGCCGGCCGCGGCAAAAAGACCATCCACCAGGACTTCATCCTTCCAACCTTTTTCTTCCTGGAGGGCCAGAAGCACTCCGGGCAGGATGCCGCACGAGCCAGCCGTTGGTGCCGCTACAATGCGTCCCATGCAAGCATTTACCTCGGCTATGGCCATGGCCAGGACAATGGCCCGGCCGGTAGTTCCACCGGACAGGCTTTTTCCCCTCTGGCGGGCAGCTTCCAGCAGCTTGGCCCCGCCGCCTATCAGTCCGCTGGGGGAACGCATATCCCCCTTCAGCCCCTGGGCCGCGGCGGCCCGCATGACCTTCAGCCGTTGGGCCATTTGCCGCCGGACAAGCCCTTCATCTTGACCGCTCAGGCCTGCCTGGTACTGGAGCACCATTTGAGCCAGCGAGCGGCCCTCCTTTTCTGCCGCCGCAAGCAGTTCTGAAGCCCTTTTCCAGCTGCAGTTACACAGGGTCAATGGTGATCACCCGCTCCATAACCGGCCAGGACCTCATATCGGCAACAATTTCCGGAAGCAGAGCCTCATCCGTTTCGACGATCATCAAGGCTCGCCTGCCCAACCCCTCGCGGGAGACCCGCATATTGGCAATATTGATTCGCCGATCAGCTAACAAGGCTGTAACCTCGGCGACGACGCCCGGCCGATCCTTATAAGCAGCTACCAGGGTGGGCAACTGGCCCGTAACTTCTACGGCAAACCCATCGATCCGGGTAACTACTACCTGGGCGCCTCCGAGGGAGGAGCCAAGTACCTCCACCCGGCGGCTACCCCCTTTGATTATCATCAAAACGGAATTGGGGTGGACCTCCCCCAGATCTCCTTCTTTAAAGCTTACCTTCAGCCCTCTTTCCTGAGCCAGTTCCAAAGCCCGGCGTACCCGTTCATCGTCCACCTCAAAACCCAGCAGTCCGGCCACCAGTGCCCGGTCAGTTCCGTGCCCACGGTAGGTCCGGGCAAAGGAGCCATGGAGTAAGAACTCGGCCTCCCGGGGTTCATCGGCCAGAATGGCGCGGGCCAGCCTTCCCAACCGCACGGCCCCTGCGGTGTGGGAGCTGGAAGGCCCTATCATAACCGGTCCGATAACCTGAAAAACATCCATATCCCATCCCTACTCTACTTACCGGCCACCACAGCCGTACCCGACCTGCCGGCAACGGCCGCCGCGGCCTTGCTAAGGGAGCCGATAATGGCCTTTTCACCCCCGGCTTCGACAAAGCTGATAGCCGCCTCTATCTTAGGGCCCATGCTGCCCGGCGGGAACTGGCCTTCGGCCAAGTACTTCTTGGCTTCTTCCACCGTAAGGCGGGAAACCGCCCTCTGGGTGGGCTTGCCGAAGTCGAGATACACCTGCTCCACTTCCGTCAACAAGAACAGAAACTCTGCCCCTACCTCGCTGGCCAGGAGGCGCGCCGCCCGATCTTTATCGATGACCGCTTCCACCCCCTCCAGGCTCCCATCCGGCTTCCGTACCACCGGGATTCCCCCGCCTCCGGCGGCTACTACGATGATGCCGGCCTGCAGGAGGGCCTTGACCGCCTCCTTTTCCACAATCTCTAAAGGCTTAGGCGAAGGTACCACGCGCCTCCAACCGCGGTTGCTGTCCTCCACCATTTGATAGCCCTTTTCCTCGATCAGTTTGCGGGCCTCCTGCTCCGAATAAAAAGGTCCTATGGGCTTGGTGGGGTTCTGGAAGGCCGGATCTGAAGGATCCACGACTACTTGAGTGACTATGGAAACCGTCGGCACCTTTAACCCGGCCCGGGCCAGCTCGTAGCTTAAGGTCTGCTGGATAATGTAACCAATAGAGGCCTGGGTATCAGAGACCAAAACATCCAACGGCATGGGCGGTACTACATCCTTGGCCACCTCGTTCTTAATAAGTATGTTGCCTACTTGGGGCCCGTTGCCGTGGGTAAGGACCAAGCGATAGCCATCCCGGACTAGATCCACCAGCTGCCGGCAGGTTTCCTGGATATTGGCCTTCTGTTCTTCATAAGTGCCTTTTTGACCGGGACGTATTATAGCATTGCCCCCGAAGGCCAATACAACCGTCTTCGCCACCTTACTCACTCCTGTTAAGTTCGGTTTCATTTTTGTCTATATATATTCAATATAAATTACTATAGTCCTGCCGGCGAGAAGAAAATTTTTTAGCCTTCCTGCGACCGGCGGTCTTTCTCCGTCCCCTGTCCACGGTTTAGCCGGCTCAGCTCCACCAGCTCCTCCACCTCATCCCGGCCAAAACGGTAAACCCGGCTGCAGAAGGCACAGACAGCTTCAGCCTCGCCCTGTTCGACCAGAATCCGCTCCAGTTCTTCGGGACCTAAAGCCACCAGGATCTCCCGGAGGCGTCTGCGGGAGCAATCGCAGGCCCAGCGCAGCGGCTTACCCTCATGCACTTTAAAGGAAAGGCCCTTTAGGAGCAGGTGTAAAATATCTTCCGGGGAGAGGCCGCGGGCCAAGAGGCTGCTAACCGGACCGGCTTCCCGGATGTTGTTTTCCAGGAGTTCCGCCAAGTCCTCCCTAGCTCCCGGCAAGAGCTGCACCAGGAAACCCCCGGCTGCCCCTACTTTGCCTCCGGGCTCCACCCGTACCCCGATGCCCACAGCCGAAGGCTTTTGTTCCGAAGAAGCAAAATAGTGGGCTAGATCCTCCCCGATCTCGCCCGAAACCAGTTCCACACTGCCGACGTAGGGTTCCTTTAATCCTAAATCCTTGACTACGTAGAGGGTGCCCCGGCCTACGGCCCGGCCCACATCCAGCTTGCCGTCCCCCCTTAACGGCAAGTCTACCTGCGGTTCCTCGACGTAACCCTTGACTTTTCCCGGCCTGGCTACGGCCACCAGGCTGCCCAGCGGACCGTTTCCTCTTATCCGCAGGGTTACACTCTGGCCCTCCTTGAGGGTGGCCGCCATGAGGGCCCCTCCGGTAAGGAGGCGGCCCAGGGCGGCAGTAGCCGTAGGATAAGTATTGTGCAACTGCCTGGCCATCTCTACCAGTGCGGTAGTCCGGGCTACTAGGGCCAGGACTCCTTCTTCACCTGTGGCCCGTACCAGATAGTCCTCCATGGAAGCATCCCTCTACTCCAGGCCGACCCGGCTCCGGACCCGGTGCAGGGCTTTATTGCACTGGTGGCGCAGCTCTTCAGTATCTACAGTAAGAAGCCGTCCTTCGGCCACCACCACCCGACCGTCCACTATGGTCCAGGTAACGTCGCTGCCCCGGGTCTCGTAGACCAGGCGGCTGTAGATATCCACGCTATCGCCCGGCGTCTGATGGAGGCCCCGGAGGTCCACCACCACTACATCGGCCTTCTTGCCCACTTCCAGGCTCCCGATCTCCTGAGCCAGACCCAGGGCGCGGGCTCCTCCCAGGGTGGCCATCTCCATCACCTTCCTGGCGGGCATAGCCGTAGGCCCGTGTAACGGCTTCTGAATAAGGGCCGCCAGGTGCATCTCCTTGAAAGCATCCAGATTATTGTTGCCCGGTGCGCCGTCGGCCCCCAGGGTCACGTTAACACCCCGGTCCAGAAGCTCCTGTACGGGAGCAATACCTGAGCC
This sequence comes from Thermanaeromonas sp. C210, assembly GCF_013167955.1. Taxonomy (NCBI): domain Bacteria; kingdom Bacillati; phylum Bacillota; class Clostridia; order Neomoorellales; family Neomoorellaceae; genus Thermanaeromonas; species Thermanaeromonas sp. C210. The sequence goes on along the minus strand of NZ_BLWF01000001.1, from coordinate 687,358 downwards.
CAATTTCAGATTGCACGAGGGGCAGTGGGCTACCTGGGTACCGGTAGCGGCCAGAATATCCTTCTCGGTTTCATCCAGCCAGATACAGTGGACCAGGACCACGTCGGGACCGGTCAGGCCGATATCATGCAGGTAGGTAACGTTGCGCTTGCCGGTCAGCTCTTCCACCAAGCGGACTTCGTCGCGGTTTTCCGAAGCATGGGTATGGATCATAACGCCGCGGCTGCGGGCCATATCGGCTACCTCGCGCATCAGCCTTTCACTACAGGAAAGGACAAAGCGGGGCGCAAAGGCATAGCGTATACGCCCTCCCGCCGCGCCGTGCCACTTGCGGCAGAGTTCTTCGCTTTCGGCCAGGGACGCCTCGGTGTCCTCCCGTAGGGAGGGAGGTACATCGTCCCCCGCATCCATCATTACCTTGCCGCATACCGCGCGGATGCCGCTCTCCGCTACTCCTTTAAGGGCGGCCTCTGTATGGTGCACCGTTTCCATGTCCAGGATGGTCGTGGTCCCGCTCAAGAGCATTTCGGCGCAGCCGAGGAGGGCCGAGTAATATATGGATTCTTCGTCGTGGGCGCCCTCCAGGGGCCATATTCGCCTTTTCAACCAGTCGAGCAGGGCCAGGTCGTCGGCCTGGCCGCGGAAAAGGGTCTGGCACAAGTGAACGTGGGTTTGGACCAGGCCGGGGATCACGGCCTGGCCGGAGGCATCGATGACCGTATCGGCCCTTTCCGGGGTGGAGCCTACGGCTGCAATACGATCCCTTTCGATGTAGAGGTTTCCCTGTAGGACACGCCGGTCCCCGTCCATAGTTACCAGGATACCGTTTTTAATGAGAATGCTCATGTTGCCCCTCCTTAGCCTTTAAAGCCTTGAGCACCTTTTCGGGCGTGGCCGGCAGCTCCGTCAGGCGAACGCCGACGGCGTTATATATGGCATTGAGGATGGCCGGAGCAGTCGGCAGAGTGGTAGGTTCCCCCACTCCCTTAGCCCCATAAGGCCCGGAAGGCTCGGGATCTTCGATAATAATGGGTTCTACCTCAGGCATATCCATGGTGGTAGGGATAAGGTAGCTGTGAAGGTTGGGGTTGTAAATCTGGCCCTCCCTCAAAAGCACTTCCTCCATTAGCGCGAGGCCTAAACCCATGGCCACACCCCCGGCTATCTGACCCTCCACCGCTCCCCGGTTGATGGCCCGGCCCACATCGTGGGCAGCTATGATTTTTAACACCTTCACTTCGCCGGTATCGGTATCCACTTCTACTTCGGCGATCTGGACACCAAAGGCGTAGGGCCAGTAAGGAGCTCCCTGGCCGTTTTCATCGAGCTGGGTGGTATGGGCGGTAAAGGTTCCCTCTCCTACCAGGCGCACCCCCGCCAGCCAGGCCTGAGCCGCCGCCTGTTCAATGGAGATCCTCTTTTTCGGGTAACCGAGCACGCTGATATACCCGTCAGCCGCCTTCAGGCCCATGATGGTGTTGACGCCGAGCTCCCGGGCCACGAAGTTAAGAAGTTTATCTGCCGCCTGGCGGCTGGCCAGGCGCACGGCATTGCCGGAAACATAGGTCTGCCTGGTGGCCGCCGTTGTACCCGCATCCGGCGTGGCATCGGTATCCGCCGCCACCACCGTGACCCGGTCCAAGGCTACACCGATCTCCTCCGCGGCAATTTGGGCCAGAATAGTGCTGGAACCCTGGCCGCAGTCGGCAGCTCCGGTCCGAACCGTCACCGAGCCGTCCTCGTGGATCTCCACGAGGGCCGTCGATACGTCGGGAAACCCGTTGCCATAACCTATCCCGTAAAAAATGCAGGCCATACCCGTACCTCGTTTCTTGGCCACCATCTCTCCCTCCCCTCTGACTTGCTGCCTTCCCTATTTGAGCTTCTCCACATCCCATCCGGCTGCCATGGCAGCTGCCAGCAGGCAGGCCTCCAGCCCTACACTCCTCTCCAGAACCTGGCCCGTAGCCGTCACGCTCCCCTGGCGGAGAATATTCCGCCACCGGATGGTGAAGGGGTGGATCCCCAGCTCGGCGGCCAGAAGATCCATTTGGCCCTCGTAGGCTATGGGTGGCTGGGTGGCTCCAAAGCCCCGCATGGCCCCGGTGAAGGGATTGTTGGTATACACGGCATAAGCATCTATTTTTACATTGGGTACATAGTAGGGGCCGGTGGCATGGACCGCCGCCTTGCGCAGGACGTTAGGAGACCAGGAGGCGTAGGCGCCGCTGTCGCCCACGATCTCGGCTTCCACAAAGGTAAGGCGGCCTTCCCGGTCGGCACCGGTAGTATACTTCATAATCATGGGATGGCGCTTGCTGTGGGAGTAAAAAGATTCCTCCCGGCTGTTTATCATTTTAACCGGTCTCCGGGTGTGAGAAGCCAGCAGGGCGGCCAGAATCTGCAGGGTCATGTCCTCCCGGCCGCCGAAGGCCCCTCCTACAGTGCTGGTAACAATTCGCACCCGGTCCTGGGGCACTCCCAGAGATCTGGCCACTTCCGTCCGGTCCCAGTGGGGATACTGGGTGGCTACGTGGATTTCAATATGACCCCGCTCATCGACCCTAGCCACGGCAGCTTCCGGCTGCAGGAAAGCGTGGTCCAGCATAGGGGTGCGATAGGTGTTGCTGACTATCACGGCCGAAGCCCGGCGGCCTGCCTCCACATCGCCCCTCCGGATCTTAATGTGATAGAGGATGTTGGAATCCCCGTGGATGAGAGGAGCTCCCGGTTTCATAGCCTCCAGCGGATCGAAAACCGCCGGCAGGGGCTCATACTCCACCTCAATGGCCCGGCAGGCCTCTTCCGCGGTGGCCTCGTCTTCTGCCGCCACCACCGCCACCACATCGTTGACGGACCGCACGCGCTCGCCCGCCAAGACCGGCATATGGGGTATGAGGACCCCATGGCCGTTGTGCCCCGGAACATCCCGGGCGGTTAATGCTGCCACTACTCCCGGGATTTTGAGGGCCGGCGCCACGTCCACCCTTACCAGGCGGGCAGAAGCCACCGGAATGCGCTTGGCCTTCCCGTACAGCATACCGGGAAAGCTGATATCTGCGGGATAAAGGGCCCGGCCCGTGGCCTTAGCCACACCCTCTATACGTCCCACAGATTTACCGATTAAAGTTTCGGCCATAATCTCACCCTCTTCCCCCAGAGAGGTTCGGTTATAAAAATAGTGACCGGTCGTAGCCACGATCTCCCCGCCTTCGTAGTCGGGTGATTCCGGTCACCTGGTAGAAACCCCCGGCCCCATTGCCGGGGTTATACGAAGGTTTCACGTTAGATGATTCGCCATGTCTTTTTTAAATCCTGCTAATTTGCGGAAGCCGGCGGGAAGGATTTTTGCCGGTACCCAGCCTAAAGACCGATGGGGCCTGCTTGGCTTCCGCGCGCTACCCATCCGTCTGCACCATAAGCCCGGCCTCCACCTGGGTCGGTTTGGGTACGCCTTCCAGCTCAAGCAGGCCCTAGTACCAACTTATAGCAAACCCGAAGTTTCCGTTCCTAACGCGCCGACTGGTTACCTTCTTTTTACCCTTTTACAGGCGGCTGCGGAGAACGGCGGGGAACAGGGCATAAAACTCCGTAGCCCTCACCACATCCTCCAGGGGCACCTGATCCTTCACGGTATGGGCATAGACTTCATTGCCGGGGCCAAAGCCTATGGCCGGAATGTTGGCCTTGCCCATCCAGTATATGCCGTTGGTAGAGAATACCCATTTGCCGATTTGGGGTTTGGCGCCGAAAACCTTCTCACAGGTCTCCACCCCGGCCTGCACCAAAAGGTGGTCTTCCGGAAGGGCCCACGCCGGGAAGTACTTATCGACTTTGAACACAAAGCCATTATAACTGGGCTCGTCGTAGATCAGCACTTCTACCTGGCCCCCGTGGGGCTCGGCCACCCGGCGCACCTGCTCCACCGCCATTTCCAGGGTTTCGCCGAAGGTCAAGCGGCGGTCGATATATATGGTGCACTCGTCTGGCAGGGCGTTGATGGAAGGTGTCTTGCAATGTATATCGGTTACGGCTATACTTCCCTTGCCCAAGAAGGGGTCATCTATGAATTCCGCCCCCATTTTGCTGATGCCCTCGATGATGGGGGCCATCTTGTAAACTGCGTTTTCCCCCCGCTCCGGGGCGCTGGCATGGCAAGTGCGGCCCTTGGTGACCACCTTCATCTCCACCCGACCCCGGTGACCGCGGTAAATTTTCATGTTAGTGGGCTCTCCGATGAGTACGAAGTCGGGACGGATCTTGTCGGTCTCCACCAGAGAGTGGGGCGCAATGCCGTCGCAAACCTCTTCCAGGTTGCCGAAATAATAAACGGTGTAACCGTCCAAGAGTCCCAGATCGCGGGCGATTTTCAGCCCGTAGACCATACCGGGGGTAGAACCCTTCTCGTCACAGGCCCCCAGTCCGTACAAGATACCGTTCTCTATCTTACCCTTGTAAGGATCCCATTCCCACTGGGTGGGATCCGCCACATCCACGGTATCCACATGGGAATCGTACAGGAGCTTCTTTTCCCCGTTCCCTATTCGCCCTACCACGTTGCCCATGTGGTCGAAGAAAACTTCGTCATACCCCAACTTTTTCATTTCCTCCGCAATGCGCTGCACCACGTCGCCGATGGCCCCGTTGGGGGACGGGATGGCTACGATGTCCTTTAGAAACTGGATGATGTCTTCTCGGTAACGCGCTACTTCTTCTTTTATCTTGTTAATAATCGTATCGTCCACCTTCATTGGCCGTTACCTCCCTTAAAAAGGTGTGGGGCTGGGGCCGGCTGTTTAAGGCCGGCCGCCCATCACCAGAGCCATGAGGGCTTTCTGCACGTGCAGCCTGTTCTCCGCCTCGTCGTAAACCACCGATTGCGGCCCGTCGATAACCTCATCGGTGACCTCAAAGCCGCGGTCCGCCGGCAGCGGATGCATATAAATGGCGTGTTTCTTGGCCAGACTCATCATGCGGGAATCGCAGATCCACTTGGGATATTTCTTGATGAGCTTAACCCCTTCTTCTTTATCCTGGGTATGGACCAGGGGACCCCAGCTCTTGGGGATGACGATGTCCGCATCCTTAAAGGCATATTCCATGTCGTCCACGATTTCAAATTTAACGCCGGCCTCTTCGGCATTCTTCTTAGCCTGGGCCACAATCTCGGGCATGAGCTCGAACTCCGGCGGATGGGCCAGGGTAACATCCAGCCCGAAACGCGGCATCATAAGTATCAAGCTCTGGGGCACGGACAAGGGGCGCACATACTTGGGAGCCGAGGTCCAGGAGACTACCAGCTTTAGGCCCCGGGTGTTGCGGCCGAAGCGTTCCCTGATGGTCAAATAGTCGGCCAGGATCTGGCACGGATGGTACATATCGCACTGCATATTGATTACCGGCACGCTGGAGTACTTGGCCACTTCCCGGATATACTTGTTCCCTTCTCCGTAACTGCAGTGGCGGATGGCAATGCCGTGGCCGAACCGGGAGAGGACCATGGCCGTATCTTTAGCGTTCTCCCCGTGGGAAATCTGCAACTTATCCGGGCTTAAATCGTGAGCGTGGCCGCCCAGCTGGGTCATGCCGGCTTCAAAGGAGTTGCGGGTACGGGTAGAGTTATCGAAGAAGATCATGAAGAGGGTCTTGGCCCGTAAAATGTGGTCATGGAGTTGGCCGGTGGCGAACTCCTGCTTCAACCGCTCGGCCAGGGAGAAGACCATTTCCAGCTCCTCTACGGTCCACTCCTGGGTGGTGATGAAATGCTTGCCGCGCAAAAGGGAATGCATACTTATACCTCCTTAAGGGTTTTGGTGCTTCTTTGGTGCTTCCGGGGATTTTCTTGGGCGAAAGGGCGCCGCCCCTCCGTCCTGCGGAAGCCCGAAGATTTGGGGGTGCGACAGGCGAAAAATCATGTAGCGGGGAACCTTACCCTTCTAGAACCTCCCTCACCTCCTTCTCTTCCCGGGAAAAGGTGTATAAAGACCGGTTCCTCCCCGGTGATATTATTTTTTCCACTCCCGCCCTTTTAACGACACCGGCTTCGAGGAGCCTTTTGAGCATCCTTTGAGCCGAACGGGTGCTTACCCCGGTAAGCCGGGCCAAATCCTCGGAAGTAAAGAAGCTCTTATCCAGGGAGCAAAGAGCGGCAATTACCCTGCTCAAGGTAGGCGGCGAACAACCTGCTTTTTCCGCCAGGCGGAAAAGGGCTTGGTTGGCCGTCACCCGGATATCAATTTTTAAAGCCTGGCTGCTGCCCAGGGGGCCCCATAGCTCACCGCCCTCGGACAGAAGATAGCAGCAGTTGCCTCCCCCCCGCCGGGCCATTTGCAGGGCCTTATAGGCCATGCGGCCGGCATCCCAGGGAGTGGAGCCAAAGCCTATGCCGACGCTGGCCGCTACCCCCGTCTTTCTTTTAAGTATGTCCAGGAGGTCAAAGGAGCGGAAGGAATGGGTGAAGTCCTTAAGGGATCCCCTGGTGGCGATGAAGAGGAAACTGCCCGGCCTGGTAGGAGTTACGAAAGCGCCCAGGCGTTCAAATTGGCCGAGCAATATTTGGTGCACTGCCAGGATCAGCCTTTCGCGGCGGTATTCGTAAGGGATCCCGAGCTCCTCTTCCTGGCGGGGATCGTCGAATTCCAGGATGCCCACCGCCACCTGCCTTTCGGCCTCCCTGGCCGCTTCCCCCAGAAGTATGCCCTTTTTTAAAAGCTCTCGCAGGGCCGAATTGGTAGGCACGGCCCACTCCACGGGGATGTTATGGCGGAGCAGCTTACCGTAGATATTCCGTATGCAGGTTACAATACAGCACGCCTGCCCGCTCTCATAGGCCTGCCGGTGCAGGCGGTAAAGCTCCTCCTCGTCGGAGGTTTCCGTCCAGCTCAGCACACCCCTGCTGTCAAATCCGATCTCGGCATAAACTTCGTTAATAGCATCCCTACCAAAACCGTCTACACTCGCCTTTCTGATATCGTAGCCACGGCTTAAGAGGCGTAACAAAGGGGGGTACAACCAGTCCGGGCTATAGGGGACGTAGGTAGAGGGCACTACCCAATTAGGGAAGGCCCCCTGCACGCGGAAGTAGGCCAGGGGTCCCGTAAACAGGACGACCTCATTCTTCGCGCTGGCCTGCCGGTAAAGATCTAAAATCTGTTCTTCCTCTTCGTAGGAGTAAAATTCTACTACTATACGGTCGTCCATCTCCCGAGCCGAAGAGGCTACCCTTTCCACCAGATTGGCGGGTCCGATGACAGCGGCCTTGATAGGCTTTCCCTGCAACACGATGCCGACTCCCCGGGTAAAACGTCATGTCCTTTATTTGTCGTTAATATTATTCTCCATGTCTTCGCCGATTCCTGCTATCTTCATAAAAATATATCTCATACTTGGTACCATCCCTAAAGCTCAATTTAAACCCGGGGATCCATAAGGAGGAAATGGGTGAGGGTGAGACGATCCTGGCAACAGGGTTACGGAACTGAGGGCCGGTTCCAGGCTCGTCGGGGGAAGCGGCGGCGGGAAAAGCCTAAGAAAGAGGCGGGATAGCCTGGAGCATGGATCCTTGACAACCTCCCACCCTCTCCTTATAATACTAAGTAAGTAATACGCCTGGAATAGGGGGGAGCGAATTGGCTCCATCGGAGGTTTCCCTGCTGGTAGCCCTGACCGCCGGCGTAATTTCCTTTCTCTCCCCGTGCGTTATTCCCCTGGTACCCAGCTACCTTACCTACCTGGCCGGGACTTCCGCCGCCCAGCTTGCCCACGGTGTACCGGGAAAAGTCAGGTTGACCCTGCTGGTAAACGCCCTGGCCTTTGTAGCCGGCTTCAGCGCCATCTTCGTGACCATGGGGCTTTCGGCCAGCGCCATAGGCGCCCTGCTCTTAAAGCACCTCGACTGGGTGCAGCGGGTCGGTGGCCTTATTATCATCCTTTGGGGATTGCATATGGCCGGAGTGCTAAAGGTAGGACTTCTTCAACAGGAAAGGCGGGTTCAGTTTAAGCCCGGACGGGCGGGAATTGCCGGCTCCTTCCTCATGGGGCTGGCCTTTTCGGCAGGGTGGACCCCGTGTGTGGGCCCCGTCCTGGGTTCCATCCTGATCCTCGCCGCCAACACCGCCAGCATAGGTACCGGTGCCGTCCTGCTGGCATCGTACTCCTTGGGGATGACCCTCCCCTTTATGGCCGCAGCCGTCGGATTAGAATGGGTAATGGGCAAGCTGAAGCGCCACACTAGATGGCTTCCCCTGGTCACCACCGTAAGCGGGTGGATCATGGTAATAGCAGGTATCCTGGTAGCGACCGGAATCTTTGCTCGCCTCTCCGGGCTCGGGCCGCTATCCTTTTAACGAAGGAGGAAACAGGATGAACCGCAGCCTGTTTATAGGAGTATTTTTAGCCGTTGCCCTAATAGCCGGAGGTATTTCCAACTGGCGCTCCGCTCAGGCCGAGAAGGCACCCGCTTCCCAAGGCCAGGAGGAGGTCAGCCGCGACGAGGCAACGAGGTCCCTCCCGATCCAGATAGAAAGGCCAGCCCCAGACTTCACCCTGCCGACCTTAGACGGCGGGACGGTCACCCTTTCCGAGCTCAGGGGCAAGCCTGTGTTTATCAACTTCTGGACCACCTGGTGCCCCTTCTGCCTGCAGGAAATGCCCGACTTTCAACAATTTTTCTCCCGGCACGGCGAAGAGGTGCACATGGCCATCATCAACGTAACTGCCGCCGAGGAAACCCTGGACGATGTCCGGAACTTCCTGGCATCCACCGGTTATACTTTTCCGATTCTGCTGGATACCGAGGGCGACGTGGCCCGCATGTACCTGGTGCGCTCCCTTCCGACCAGCTTCTTCCTGGATGCCCAGGGTATCCTTCGGTATTATTACCCCGGACCGGTAACCCTGGAGACTTTAGAAGAGGCCCTGCAGGAGATTCAGCAGTTTTCCTAGGACGGCCTCGGCCATGACCTGGTAGCCGCGCCGGTTAGGGTGGGCGTCATCCACAAAATATTCCCCCCGTCCCCACCCGGTCGCCGGGTCCACGAGGGGTGTATAAAAATCCAGCAGCATCAGGCCTTCCTTAGCCGTCAATTCCCGGTAGGCCTCGCGATAGCTCTCCAGGAGGGAGGCCATTTCGGTGAGGAATAAAAGGGGCACACCGGCATCTGCCCGGCAGAGGGGAGGGGGCAAGGCAATGACCGGCGCGATGCCCCCTTCCCGCGCCTTCTCCACCATGACCCGGACATTTTCCCGAACCCGGGAGACCTCTACCCCGGCCCAGGCATCGTTGGTCCCTCCCATAATGATGACCGCCCGCGGCTCCAGCCGTAGGACGTCTTCGTGGAACCGCGCCAGCATTTCCCCTGTCGTTTCCCCGTTGACGCCGCGGTTTTCCACCACCAGCCCCGTTCTCTGGGCCACCAGGTGTAGCCATGAAGCCTCCGGACCGTAAGGGTAACCGTAAGTGAGGCTGTCGCCCAAGCCGACGATGTCAATTTTCGTCGCCATATTATCCCTTCCCCCGAATAGAGGGCCACTCGAGAGATAGCTTACTCCCCGGGTCTTTACAAGACCCGCTTGACGGTAATCCCGCTAGAATTGTACCATGAAGGGAAGACAAATAGAAGGTAGACCCGCCTAAGGACAGGAGAGCTTTTCGTGAGACCAAGAGGCGGCGGGGCCTCAAAGCTGAGGCTTTGAGGCCCCGGTGGCTCAAGGAGGTCTTGAAGAAGTGAGTGTGCATTAATATTTTTAACCCACAACCATGCCTTTTATACGTAAATACACCCGGACTTCAGTTGTGGACCAGTCTAACCCGGCTCCCCTTGCCTTCCGGTCCGGCCGGAACTACTTCCAGGTATACCGGCATCCGCTCCTGTAGCTCCCGGACGTGGCTTATGACTCCCACCAGGCATGCTCCCCGCCGCAGCCTTTCCAGGGCCTGCATTACGACCTCCAGCTTTGCGGCGTCCAGAGTGCCGAAACCCTCGTCCAAGAAGAAAAACCCCAAGGGATATCGGCCCTTTAATTGTAGCTGGGAGGAGAGGGCCAGGGCCAGGCAAAGGGAAGTTAAAAAGGTCTCTCCTCCGGAAAGGGTGGACACCGGACGGCGCTGGCCGCCATTGAAATCGTCCCGGAGGATAAAGTCGCCCCTCTCATCCAGCTCCAGGGCGTAACGCTGGCCGGTGAGACTTCCCAGGCGCCGCGATGCTTCCAGGACCATGTCCCGCAACTGCTCCTCGGCCAGAAACTCTACTAGTTTGCGCCCGCTGAGGAGGCGCCGTAGAAGATCGGCCAGCTCCCGCCGGTGCGCGACCTGCTGCTTCTCTTTCTCCAACTCAAGCCACCGCCGGTGGTTCCTCTCCAGGCGCTCTAATTCGTTCTGGCCAACGGCGAAGCGGCTCCTAGCGGCGGTCAATTCCCTTTCCCCTTCCTCCAGTCGCCTTTTCGCTCTCTCCCACTCGGCCGGGTTAAACTCGCGGCCGGCCAGCTCTCCCTCCAGGTATTTTATCTCTTCTCCGGCCGCATAAAACCGGCGCTGAAAATCCTCTACCGCGGCCGACAGGGCCCGGCGCCTCTCTTCTCCCATGAGGGCCGTGCGGGCCTCTTCCCGGCCGGCGAACCCGGCCGCGGCGAGCCTTCCCTCAACACTCCCCTTGAGCTCCTTTTCCTCCTCCTCCAAAGCTTTGAGCCTGCTTTCCAGGCCGGCCACCTTTCTCTGGGCCTCGTGGAGCTCCTCCTGGGCTTTCTTCTCCAGCCGGCGGAGGCGGGTAACCTCGGCCTCCATTTGTCCCATTTGCTCCTCGATGGCCCTGAGGAGGGATGCGGGATCTTCATTGCCCGCGGCTGCCTCAATTTTCTTCCGCAGCTCCCCTTCTTGGGCCCGTTTGGTAGCGATTTCCCCTTTCAGGGTGCTTTCTTTGAGGGTCAGCCCTTGCAGCCGGCCTTCGAGCTCTCGTATCCGGGCCTCCAGCTCCTCCGCCTCTTCCGCCATTTTCTTCATTTCTCCGCCCAAGGCCGACAGCTTCTGCTCTGCCCCCCTTATTTCTTCCAGGCGCGTCCTTACCCCGTCCCGCCCTAATCCTCCAGAAGCCTGCCGGAAGAGGGCCGTAAGCTCCCCTACCTCCTGCCGCACCCTTTCCCTCTCCGGGGCTATACCTTCCACCAAGGTCCGCCCCAGGGCCTCCCATTCACTTTTAATCCTAAAGGCTTCGTCACGCCACCTCCGTGCCTCCCACAGTTCCTTTTCTGCCGCCTCCTGCTCCCGGGCCAAGTCCTCCAAAGACCGGGACAGGTCTTCTCCCTTGGCAGGGCACGGGTGCTCCCGGGAGCCGCAGACGGGACAAGGCTCGCCGGCTCGGAGGCCGGCGGCCAGGGAGGCCGCCTTCTGGACCCGCCAGGCCTGTTCTAAGCTGCGGCGCAAAGAGCTGGCCCTCTCCTCAACTTCCCTGACGGCACCCTCTATGACGCCCGCTACGTCCGTTTCCGGACCAAGGGCCACGCCCGGCAACCTCTGCTGGAGAAAACGGAGCAAAATATGCTGTTTCTCCTCCCAGCGCCGCTGTTGCTCCCTATACTTCTGCTCCCATCCTAAGGCCTGGCGCTCCCTATCCTCCAACAGGGTAAGAACTTTGGCCGCCTCTGCCAACCGTTCCTTTTCCTCCGGATCTACGGACAGCGACTGGAGGCAGGCCCCAACCTCCTTTTGCCTCTCCTGCAGGGCCTTCAAGGAACTCCGTTTCTTTTCCAGTTCCAGGTTCAGCTGCCGGATCTGGCGGCTGAGTTCCCTGAGCTTTACCTCTTGTTTTTGCAGCTCTTCTAACAGTATTCTCCTTTCCGCCTCCCGCTCCACCGCGCCTTTAACCAACGCGAATCTTTCCTGCCACCGGGGCCATTCCCTCTCCCGGCGCTTTTCCACCTCTTCCAACTGCCTGCGGCATGTAGCCCAAGCCCCTTCGGCTTGCTGCTCCAAGGCCTTGGCCCGGACCAGGGTTTCCCGGAGACTCTTCAGATCCTCCGCCAACCTCTCCTCCCGCTCAAGGTCCTGCCGGAGGGGCTCCGCCCTGGCCGCCAGCTCCAGGGCCCGGCGGTGTTCCTCTACGGCCGGCAGCTGCTCCTCCAGGGCGGCCCGCCTGGCCCGCACCTCCTCTAGCCTCTCGTAGAGCCTGCGATCTTCCTCCATCTGCTGCCACTGCGCCCGCCAGGCCTCCACCTCCTTTTCCATTGCCTGCACCTTTGCCTCCTGTTCATCAACCTCCCTTCTGGCCCTGGCCAGGGCTTCGACTGAGGCATCCCCCATGGCCGCCTCTTCGGCCGCAATCTGGCTCAACCGTTGTTCGCAGTCCTCAAGGACTCTTTTAGCCTTCTCCGCCAGCTCGTCGCCGTAGCGTTCCAGGCAAAAGATGTATTCCAGCATCCTGGCCCGTTCTCCGCCCGTCAATTTTAGGAACTCATCGAACTTTCCCTGGGGCAGAACCACCGCCCGGGTGAAGTCTTCTTTCCGCAGGCCGAGGATCTTAACGATATGTTCGTCCACCTCGCTGGGGGAAGAAGCCAACACCTCGCGGACCGTCCCATCGGGATTTAACTGCACCAGGCGCGCGTTCCGCGCCCGCACGGCAAAGGGATCGGTGCGTTCCCGGACGTACTGGCGCTCCACCCGATATACCTGTTCCCCTAACTCGAAGGTAAAGGCTACCCGGAGCTGGTTTTCCTGCTGGTTAAGGATCCCGCGGCGCCCCCTTTCGGCGCGCTCCACATTGCCGAAGAGAGCTAAGGTAATGGCGTCTAAAATAGTAGACTTGCCCGCCCCGGTGGGCCCGAAAATCCCGAAGAGCCCGTAACCCGCCAGTTCCCGGAAATCGATTTCCTGCTCCTGGCGGTAGCTATGCAATCCGGAAAATACCAGTTTAAGGGGCTTCACAAATCCATCCTCCCTTCCGGTACGGAACCCCCCTCCATGTCCAGGAGTTCTAAGAAGAGGTCCACCAGCTCCCCGGGAGGCTCATATCCCAGCTGCCGGGCGGCAAACAAGCGAAACTGTTCCCTTATAGGCAAGGCGGCCCGGCCGGAACTGGGCATACCCCCTAACCCTTCCGGGAGGAGAACACGGATGTTGACTACTCCCGGGTGCCTTCGGCGGATCTCGGCCACCTCCTGGGGCGTCAAAGGCTCGGTCGCCCTTATTTCTAAATCGACCCAGCAGCGCAGGTTCTCCCGGTCCCCGCACCACGTCCAAAACTCTTCCAGGCTGCAAGCCCGCCAGGTTTTTAAGGGCCGGCCGCAACGCAGGGGAACGCGGGTAATAGAGGCCCTCGAGCCCGGCCGGGCTTCGACGATGACCACTTCCTTGGGCTGGTCTGTTTCGGAAAAGCTGTAGGCCAGGGGCGACCCGGCATAACGGCAGGGTACGGGCGCCCCTTCTACTCCCTGAGGCCGGTGAAGGTGACCTAGAGCCACGTAGTGGGCATTAGAGGGCAAGGCCCGGGCTTCCACCGCCAGGGCTCCCCCCAACTGGATGGGACGCTCGGACTCGGCCTCCTTCCCGCCAGCCATGTAAAGGTGGCTTACCACCAGGTTGACCGTGTCGGGCCGGAACCGGGTCGCCAGGCCTTGGAGGATGGCCCTTATGCGTTCCGTATAGGCTTGCTGCAACAGGTTATCCTCCAGTACCCGGCTCAACACCTCGTTTAGGCGCGCCTCTGATGGATATGCCAGGCAGCCCACCACCGCATGCTCTTCACACCCGGGAATCTCCAGCTCCAGCCAGCCGGGCCCGGAGGCCACCCTTGCGGCTCCGCCCTTTCCCCGTCCCGTAGGAAGCTCCTCTAAAGGATAACCGATAAGGGAAATGCCGTGGGTTAACGCCAGGGGGTTGGCAGCCCGCAGGCGCTCCGGGCTATCATGGTTTCCGGCAATGGCCACCACCGCCCTTTTCCCCCCGCTGGAAAGGCGCTCCAGGGCTTCAAAAAACAGGTTTTCCGCTTCCGCCGGCGGGTTATAGACATCGAAAATATCTCCCGCTATAACGATAAGGTGTATACCCTCGGCCGCCACCAAGTCACACAAATCATCTACGAATTCCCTCTGCTCCTCAAGGCGGGATCTCCCCTCCAGGGTGCGGCCCAAGTGCCAGTCGGAAGTGTGTAGTATCCGCAAGAAAACTTCAACCCCTTTAACCGCAGGTTATGGATCCTCGCTTCCCGAACCGTCTGCCGCGGAATTTGCCGGCCACCCGGCCGGGCACGGCAGTATCCCCTGTTCTTTGACAGTTACAATACCCCTCGCTTCATCCCTTTTAGGGCCCTTACTTCCTCCAGGTAATTATAAATCGTATACTTGGATACGGCTAGGACCTGGGCCACAACATCCACCGCACCTTTGACCAGGAAGATGCCCCTGTCGTCCAGGATGCCCACCACCTTTACCTTGTCCTCCTTGGTCATTACCGCAACCGGCTTGCCCATTTCCTGCAACACGCTTTCTACCACAGAGTCCACTACTTCGTTTATATCACGGGCGAACTGTTCCTGGGTCCGGCCGAAGCCCGCTTCCGCCAGGTCCTCCATCCGGCAGAACTCCTGTAAAATGTTCCCGGCCAGCCGGAACTGGGTAAGGTCAAAGTTGATGCACATGCATCCGATGATCCTTTCATTATGGTCCCGGATAAAAATGGTGGAAGACTTGAGGATCTTCCCATCCTTCGTACGGCTTGGGTACCCGATTAAATCCCGGGCGCCGTCCCCGTGCTGCCGGAGGGCCTCCAGCACCAGGTTGGTAACCGGCGCTCCGATATCCCGGTTGGTAACGGAACCCGCCTTAAATACAAGAGAGCTAGAAGGATTCTTGAGATCGTGGAGAACAACTTCACAGTACCGGCCAAAGGTAGCCGCTATACCTCGGGCAAGGGGAATTATGGCCTGCAACAAAGGATGGATTTTATCTTCCTCATCTTGACCACCTTGGTTAGCCATAGTACTCTTTAATTATACAATAATTTGAATTAGGAGCCATGAAGATCGATCTTGTGTCTACCACCCTGCACCTTTCGAAAAGGGAGGTATCATCCAATGGCCACAATAGAAGTCAGGCCCAAAGGGTACAACTATGTTTTTAGCCCCTATCTAGAGCCTACGGCCTCCGTGAAACCCGGGGATAAGGTGATAGTTTATACTGATGACGCCTTCGAAAGCCGTATTAAAACCAAAGACGATTTGCCGGCCAAGGCGCTGGCCACAGCAAAATTCTTAAACCCCCAGACCGGGCCGATTTACATAGAAGGCGCCGAGCCGGGCGATACTCTCGCCGTCAAGATCCACAGCATAGAATTTACCAGGGACTACGCCGTCAGTTGCTTTATCAAATACTTTGGCGGGCTGACTTCGACCAATCTAACCAGAACATTACAGGAACCCCTGGAAGAAAGGGTGTGGATTTGGCATTTGGTAGATGATGGCCGGTTTCTCTATAATGATGAAATTAGAGTAAAAGTCCCGGCCCAGCCTTTCTTGGGAACCATCGCCACGGCCCCTGAGCTCGAAGCTATTTCCGCTTTAACTCCGGGATACTTCGGCGGCAATATGGATGTACCGGACGTAAGGCCCGGCAATACCCTTTACCTGCCGGTATCGAATCCCGGAGCCCTATTTTACGTGGGAGATTGCCATGCGGCCCAGGGGCAGGGAGAATTGTGCGGCGTGGCCCTGGAAATCACCGGAAAGGCCACCCTGACCTTTGAAGTTATAAAGGGTAAAAATAGCGAATGGCCAAGGATCGAATCTCCCGAAAAAATTATGACCGTGGGCAGCGCCCGTCCCATGGAAGACGCCGCCCGTATCGCCTACGCAGAACTGGTAAAATGGTTAGCCGAGGATTACGGGTTTACCGTGGCGGAAGCATATCAGTTACTAACCCAAGTAGGCGGGTTGTATGTAGGTAACATGGTGGACACCAGTTATTCCCTCGTTGCCTCGATAGAGAAAAAATACTTGGAACGCACCTGAAGGTCACCGTTGAACAAGATGTGGGCCTGCTCGATTGAAAGATACCAGTTCAAGAGCCCCGGCGCGGCCCCCCGCCACATTAACGGAACCGTCGGAGGGCCGGCGCCTCGGGTATGAGGGGCAACTCCCTGTTTAAGGTAGGGCGAGCGGAAGGCCGTTCTAGCTATTTTCCTAAACCACCGCTATGGCCTCTATCTCCACCAAGACATCCTTAGGCAGCCGGGCCACTTCTACGCAGGAGCGGGCCGGCGGTTCTTTAGTGAAATAACGGCCGTAAACCTCGTTGACGACGCCGAAATCCTCCATATCCTTAATGTACACCGTCGTCTTTACTACCTGCTCCAGGCCAGCCCCTGCTGCGGCCAAAACGGCCTTAAGATTTTCTAACACCCTTTCCGCCTGCTCCGCCACTCCCCCGGGCACTATCTGCCCGGTAGCCGGGTCAAGGGGAATTTGTCCCGAAGTAAAAATAAGGTTTCCCACTTTTATGGCCTGTGAATACGGCCCTATGGCGGCCGGTGCCCGGTCGGTGTTAATAACCGTCTTGTCCATTTTACAACCCCCTCCTTTCCCGTGTTCTGGTGCTCTGAAGGAGGCTTTCCACCGGTTCATGCTCAAAGTATTCAACGCCAGCCTAAATTTTCCTGCTACTTATTAAAATATTTTTGTAATCCTTGTTAATAAATTATACTCCTCGGCGGCCAAGGAAGCAGGCACGGAAGGCGCCGGGGCACCAACGAAAAATCCCAGCTTTCGCTGGGATGCCTATGGGGGACAGCCCGCCCCCGGGAGCCAACCCCCTCACGGGCCCGGCCGGGAAAAGGCTATACCCTTCTGCTGCAGGAGATAATCGATAAAAGAAGGCGATATGCGGGCCGGATCATACACTATCTTTACCCTTCCTGTATCCGGCACCAGTACCTCTATTTCCTTCACCAGGGCCCCCAGGGTTTGGTACACCTTCTCCCAAACCCTGGGATCCCTGATATGGGGAATGGTATACACCAGTTCCTCCAGCCTTCCCGGCCGGTACCCCTCTTTCCTCGCGTCGATCCACACCCTTACCCGCGGCTCTTTCATCACTCGCCCTCCGGCCTGCGGCCTATAATTTCTACGCTAATATTCTATGCCGCAGGCGGCCCCGTGAACACCCCAAAGGCTATCGTTCTTCGCGGTCGTAAGGAATGGCCAGGGCTCCGGGTGCCCCGATATGCTTCACGAGGGTCTGGCGGGTGGCGATGACCAACACAATGATGGTAAGAATATAGGGCAGCATTTTTAAGAAAAAGGATGGGATGGAGATGGTAGTTGCCGCCTGCAGGGTGTAAGCCAGGGAGTCTACTCCCCCGAAGAGATAAGCACCTAAGAGGGCCCGCAAGGGGTCCCAGACGGCAAATATAACCAGGGCCACGGCTATCCATCCCCTGCCGGCGGTCATGTTCTCCAGCCAGCTCGGCGCATAAGCCAGGGAAAGATAGGCGCCGCCGGCGCCGGCCAGCATGCCGCCCAGGATGACGTGGAGGTAACGCAAGGCGAAAACGTTAACCCCCAGGGCATCTGCCGCCCCCGGATTCTCCCCTACCGCCCTCACGTTCAGCCCGGGCCGGGTTCGGTACAGGTAATACCAGATTAGGGGAATCAGAACATAGGTGATATAGACCAGAGGATCGTGGCGAAAAAGGACCGGGCCCAAAATGGGTATCTCGGAGAGACCGGGTATGGGCACTGCCTTGAAGCTGACCGGCAGGGCAACTCCCACATAGGGCTTGCCCAAGAAGCCGCTCAACCCGGTACCGAAGAGAGTCAGGGCCAACCCGGTCACTACCTGGTTAGAACGCAGGGTAACGGTCAAAAAAGCGAAGATGGCAGCCGACGCTCCAGAAGCCAGCATGGCGGTTACAAAGCCCAGCCAGGGGTTGGCGGTATGGACGGCCACCATGAAGCCGGTTACCGCCCCCACCAGCATCATTCCTTCGACCCCCAGATTTAAGACCCCCGCCCGCTCGGCTAAAATTTCACCCACAGCGGCGTAGAGTATAGGGGTCCCGGCGATAATGGCCGCCGCTAAAGCAGCCACCCATACAGAATTTTCCATAGTTTATTCTGCTACCTCCTTGCCGCGAAAGTGCAGGCGATAGCGGGTCAGAATCTCGCCGCCCAGCACAAAGAATAGGATGGCGCCCTGCAGCATGGACACCGTCGCCGCCGGCACTCCCATAGTTTGTACACTGTAACCTCCTACAATGAGTCCCGCAAACAGGAAGGAAACCAGGATCACGGTAGCCGGGTGAAGTTTGGCCAGCCAGGCAATAATAATGGCCGTGTAACCGTAACCCGGAGAGATGGCATGCTGGAGGCGGTGGGTAACGCCGGATACTTCGCTCATGCCGGCCAAGCCCGCCAGGGCTCCGCTCAAGAACATTACCAGGATAATGTTCCTCTGTATATTCATCCCCGCGTAGCGGGCCGCCTTCACACTTTCGCCGATGACCCGTATTTCATATCCCCACCGCGTGCGCCACAGGATGATGGTCAACAGTACCCCCGCTATCAAAGCGAAGACCAACCCAAGGTGCACCCGCGTCCCCGGTATGGTAGCCAGGGTGGCCGCTTGGGCAAAAGGAGCGGTAAGGGGGAAATTGAACCCTTGGGGATCCTTCCAGGGGCCGTAAACCAGGTAGTCCACCCAGAGGATGGCTACGTAGTTCAGCATTAGGGTAGTAATGACCTCGTTCACCCCCCACTTGGCCCGGGGTATGGCCGCCACCACGGCCCAGAGGCCTCCTAATAAGCAACCGACGATAAACATAGCCGGTAACATAATATGTGGCGGCAAGTGGGGAAAGGTAAGGGCCACCCAAGTGGCGCCAAAAGCGCCCATATAGAACTGCCCCTCGGCGCCGATGTTCCACAGGAGCATGCGGAAGGCGACCGAGACCCCGAGGCCGGTCAGCATCAAGGGTATAGCCTTTACCACGGTTTCCGAAATACCGTACCTGGAGCCTGTCACACCCTTCAGCATGCTCTGGTAAACTTTCCAAGGATCAAAACCCGTCGCAGCCAGGAAAATTGCCCCCAGTCCCAGGGCTAAGATGACGGAAAGGATGGGAATTACCACGGCCATCCACGGAGACGGTTGCAATCGCTTTTCCCACGTAATCCAGGTCATGCACTCACCTCCATTCTTTTAGCTCCGGCCATCATCAAGCCTATATCCTCGATATTCGCCTCTGCAGTGGGCACTACGCCCATAATCTCACCCTCGTACATGACGGCAATGCGGTCGGCCAGGCGGAATAGTTCTTCCAGGTCCTCGGAAATCAATAGAATGGCCGTACCTGCCGCCCGCTGCTCCAGCAGGAGGCGCTGGACCGTTTCGGTCGCCCCGATATCCAGACCCCGGCTGGGATAGACTGCCAGCAGCAAGCGCGGCCGGCCGGAGATCTCCCGCGCCAGCAGGAGGCGCTGCAAATTGCCGCCGGACATCAACTTGACGGGGGCGTCCAGCCCGGCCATTTTCACTTCGAAACGCTCCACCAGCTGGGACGCCCACTGGCGGGCGGCTTTCCGGTTGAGCAACACCCTACCCCACCGCGAGTGGCGGTATTCCTTCAGGAGGAGATTGTCGACGGCTCCCAAATTAGGGACCAGGCCCATGCCCAGGCGGTCCTCCGGAACAAAGCCCACGCCGCTTTGAATCACGCGGCAGGGATCACACTGTCCCAGGTTCTTGCCGGCCACGGTAACGGCGCCCTCCAGGCAGGGCCTCAGCCCGGCAATCACTTCCACCAATTCACGCTGGCCGTTGCCGGCCACGCCGGCAATGCCTAAGATCTCACCCGCCGCAACGGATAAGTCTACACCCTTCAAGGCCAGGAGGCCTTTATCGTTGAGGGCTTTTAACCCTTTGATTTCTAAAACGATTTCCCCTTTGGAGGATTCTGGCCTTTCTCTCTGCCAGCTCACATCGCGGCCCACCATCATCCGGGCCAGTTCTTTTTCGGTAGTATCCTCTTTTCTGACCGTGGCCACCGTCCGGCCGCCCCGCAGGATGGTAATGGTATCGGCCGCCTCCATGACTTCCTGCAATTTATGGGTGATGAAGATTACAGCACAGCCCTCGGCAGCCATTTTTTTAAGGGTACCGTAAAGATCCCTTGCTTCTTGGGGTGTCAGGACCGCCGTCGGTTCGTCCAGTATTAGTACCCGGGCGCGGCGGTACAAGAGTTTAATAATCTCCACCCGCTGCTGTTCGCCCACGGAAAGCTGCCAAATCCGGGCTTGGGGGTCTACCTGCAGGCCGTAGTTCCGGGATACCTCCGCTATCTCCTCGGCCAGCCTGTTTAGATTAAGCTTAAGCCCCCCTTTTAAGCCCAGGGCTACGTTCTCCGTTACGGTGAAGGGAGATACCAGCCGGAAATGTTGGTGCACCATGCCGATTCCGGCCTCAATGGCGTCACGGGGCGAGCGGAAATTGACCTTGCGCCCGTCAATGTAGATCTCTCCTGCATCCGGGCGGTAGAGGCCGGTCAGAATACTCATTAAGGTGCTCTTCCCGGCACCGTTTTCCCCTAAAAGGGCGTGGATTTCCCCGGCGCGTACGGTTAAGTTCACATCGTCGTTGGCCACCACGCCGGGAAAAACTTTCCGGATGCCCCGCATCTCCACAAGAGGTGCTGCCATGCCGAAGCCTCCCGTTCCAGACTCTCAGAGCTAGAATTCGCTATGGGTACATGGATTCCTCCCGTTTTTCCGGTAATCTACAATTAAATTTTGGATATTTTATCATATGATACTTAAATCAAATTGTACTTGAAAGGCCGTAGGATTTATCCCACGGCCTCTCCTACGATAGTCCTTTCTGCTTATTATTTGGGAATATCTCCCTCCACGCCTTCCACAAACCAGTCGACGCCCAGGACTTCCTCGTGGCTCATTTTGCCGCCCTCCGGCACCCGGATCTTGCCGCTTTGATCCTTAATAGGACCTTGGAAAACGTAGAACTTGCCCTCTATAATCTCCTGCTTCTTCTTTTCTACCAGGTCGCGGACTTCCTGAGGTACAACATCGTTGAAGGGGGCCAGGTCCACAATGCCGTCCTTCATGGTTCCGTAGTATTGCTCGGGCTTCCAGGTACCGTTCTTCACGGCTTCCACGGTCTGAACATAGTAGGGACCCCAGTTCCAGATGGGAGCAGTCAGGGAAGCATCAGGAGCAAACTGGCGCATGTCGCAGTTATACCCGATGGCGTATTTGCCCCTCTCCTGGGCGGCCTGCTGGGGACCGGGGGTATCCTGGTGCTGGGCAATCACATCGGCGCCGGCATCCAGCAAGCTCAGCGCAGCTTGCTTCTCGGCGGCGGGATCGTACCACGTATTGGTCCACACTACCTTCACCTTCACATCCGGGTTGACCGAACGGGCTCCCAGGGTGAAGGCGTTGATACCGCGGATGACCTCCGGAATCGGGTGGGCCGCTACATAACCTAAAACATTGGTCTTGGTCATCTTCCCGGCCACCATGCCCGAGAGATAGCGGGGCTCTTCCATGGCGCCGAAGTAGGTACCTGCATTGGCTGCCGTCTTGTAACCCGAGCAGTGCATGAAGACCACGTCGGGATATTTCTCGGCCACTTTAATCACGTAATCCATGTAGCCGAAGCTGGTCGCAAAAATTACTTTGTTCCCCTCTTCGGCCAGCTGGGTCAACACCCGCTCCGCATCGGGTCCCTCGGGAACGTTTTCAATATAGGAGGTTTCCACCCAAGGCACTTTGTCTTCCAGGTATAACCTGCCCTGATCGTGGGTCCAGCTCCAGCCCGCATCCCCTGCGGGACCCACGTATATGAACCCTACCTTCATCTTCTCCTCTTGTTCTTGCTGCTGGCCCTGAGATGGCGTACTCTCGCCGCCGCCGCAACCGGCCAGCAGCCCCAGTGCGAGTAGCAGGACCACACCCGCCATCAAAATACGCGCGGCTTTCCTCATCCTCTTGCGCCGGAACCGCCTTACGGGCCCGGCTTTCACCTCCCGCCGTTTATTGTTAGGTTTCCCCTCGACGTCCAACCCCACTAACTTCCGAAAATAACAATCCTTCTTTCCCTCACCCCCCGACAAAGGTATCCCTCATGGGCATTATCTACTTCCGTTTTGTGCAACGCACTCAGGCCATAAAAAAACCAGACTGCCTGAACCACCTCACATACGAAGAATTAACTTCGTAGTCAGGTGATTCCGGTCACCTGGTAGAGACCCCCGGCCCCATTGCCGGGGTTATACGAAGCTGCCGTTACCACTGTTATGCTGTTTATGTAAATGTATAATTCGCCACAGAACTTCAAAATCCTGCTGTCCAGGGTTAGAAAGAATTAATTAATACTATAATTAATAATACTGTATTCTTGCAGCTTATGTTAAAGGAGATTGCATAGTAATGTCGAATAGACATTGAATACCACCTTAATAACAAAGCCGGCTCGGCAAACCGCGTTAAAAGGAGGAAGGAGACAATGAGCCAGTGGAAGGTCTATGTGACCCGCCCCGTACCTCAGCCGGCCATCGATCTGCTGGCCGAACGCTGCGAGGTAGAAGTTAATCCGGAGGACCGCGTCCTGTCTAAAGGAGAACTTATCGAAAAAATCAAAGGGCGCGACGGGGTTTTCTGCCTGCTTACAGACAAAATCGATGCTGAAGTAATGGATGCGGCCCCAGGAGTAAAGGTTTTCGCCAACATGGCCGTAGGCTACGACAACATTGACATCCCGGCCGCCACCGCCCGGGGAATTCTGGTCACCAACACGCCGGGGGTCCTGACCGAAGCCACCGCCGAATTCGCCTGGGCCCTCCTCTTCGCCGTGGCCAGGCGGGTGGTAGAAGCCGACAAGTTCATGCGGGCCGGGAAATACCGGGCCTGGGGGCCAATGCTCATGCTCGGCCAGGAAATACACGGTAAGATCTTGGGCGTCATCGGGGGCGGCCGCATCGGCACGGCCTTTGCCCGCCGGGCTAAGGGCTTTGATCTCAAGGTCCTGTATACCGACGTCCGGCCGAATGCCCAGTTCGAAGCCGAAACCGGGGGCCGTTTTGTGGATAAGGATACCCTCCTCCGGGAATCCGACTTCGTTTCCATCCACGTTCCCCTTACACCCTCCACCCGTCACCTGATAGGTGAGAGGGAGCTAAAGCTTATGAAAAAGTCGGCCATCCTCATCAATACCTCCCGGGGGCCGGTGGTAGATGAAGCCGCTCTGGTTAAGGCCCTCCGTGAAGGGGAAATATGGGGTGCCGGCCTCGATGTCTTTGAGAGGGAGCCCGAAATGGTTCCGGGTCTGGCCGAATTAGACAACGTGGTCGTTTGCCCCCATATCGCCAGCGCCACCTGGGAAACCCGGACCGCCATGGCTACCATGGCTGCCAGGAACCTTTTAGCCGCCCTGGAGGGTCAACTGCCGCCCCAGTGTGTAAATCCTGAAGCCTACAAGCAGGGCCGGTAGTTTCACCTTTGCCCACTGCCAAAACTCATATACAAGGGGGAATTCACCTTGATGGAAAGTCTTTTAGCCCGCCGCATGTTCGATCTGGGCACCGAAACCGCCTTTGAAGTCTTGGCCAAGGCCAAGGCCCTGGAAGCCCAAGGCAAAGAGGTCATCCACCTGGAAATAGGGGAGCCCGACTTCGATACCCCGCGGAATATTATTGATGCGGCCATTAAGGCCCTTAATTCCGGCTACACCCATTACACGCCGGCTCCGGGTCTTATAGAAATCCGCCAGGCCATTGCCGACTACGCCACCCGCCAGAAGGGCGTCCCCTATTCTGCCGAGGAAGTGGTGGTAGTACCGGGCGGCAAACCCATCATGTTCTTCAGCATCCTGGCCCTCGTCAATCCGGGAGAAGAGGTCATCTATCCTAATCCTGGCTTTCCCATTTATGAGTCCGTAATCCGCTTCGTAGGGGCTAGACCCGTACCCATTCCCCTCCGGGAAGAAAACGATTTTCGCCTGGATGTTGACGAGCTGGCTACCCTCATCACGCCCCGGACCAAGATGTTGATCATAAATTCGCCGGCCAACCCCACCGGCGGAGTCCTCACCCGCCGGGATGTGGAGCGCATAGCCGATCTCGTCCGGGGCAAGAACATCATCGTCTTGTCCGATGAAATTTACGATCGTATCGTGTACGACGGGGCGCAGCCGGTATCCATCGCCTCCTTACCGGGAATGAAGGATTGGACTATCATCCTCGACGGTTTCTCCAAGACCTACGCCATGACGGGCTGGCGCCTGGGATACGGCCTTATGCATAAAGAGCTGGCCGCCCGCATCGCCCAGCTCATGGTAAACTCCAACTCCTGCACGGCTGCCTTTACTCAGATGGCCGGCATCGAAGCCCTCACCGGGCCGCAGGATGCCGTGGAGGCCATGGTGGCCGAATTCAAGCGCCGGCGGGATATAATCGTTGACGGTCTAAACGCCATACCCGGCGTGAGCTGTAAGAAGCCGGTCGGCTCCTTCTACGTGTTCCCCAACGTCAAGTCCTTCGGCCGCCCCAGCAAGGAAATCGCCGATTTTCTCCTAGAAGAATGCGGTGTGGCCGCCCTGGGTGGCACCGCCTTTGGTGAGTACGGGGAGGGGTACCTGCGCCTCTCTTACGCCAACTCCGTGGAAAACATCCAGAAGGCCCTCAACCGCATAGAAGACGGCTTAAAGAAATTAAGATAAGAACGTTAAGAAGGCCCTCCTCCCCTTGGGGAAGAAGGGCCTTCTTTATCTTTTCCCACCTGGGCTCCTTCACTTATGCAACCTGGCCACAGCTTCTTCCAGGGCACGTAAGACCAGGACCCGGACCATTTTTTTACGATACTCCCGGGAACCCCTAAGCCGGCTGTCCCTGGGCTGGGCAAGGTCGGCGGCGATTCGCGCCGCCTCCAGCATCCTGTCCCGGCTCACTTCTTCGCCCACCAGGGCCTCTGCCGCTTCCCGGCACAGGAAGGGCCGGGGGGCCACCGGCGCCAGGCAGACCCGGGCCCTCTGCCACCGTCCATCCTTTACCTGTATCCGCACGGCGACATTGAGCATGGGCAGGGACAGGGCCCGCCGGGGAGAGAGCCGGACAAAGGCCGAGGCATCTCCCTCGCCCCATTTGGGCACCAGGAAACGCCACAACAACTCTCTGGCGCTGTCTACTCGGGAACGGCCCACCCCCTCATACAACTCCTCTACCGGTACACGTCTCGTCCCCCCGGGGCCGATTATCTCCGCCTCGGCTCCCAAGGCCACCAGGGCCACTGCCCCATCGGCCGCCGGCTGGGCGTTGACCACGTTCCCGGCCAGGGTACCTACATTGCGAATTTGGGGTGAGCCTACAGAAGCAGCTGCTTCGGCCAGGGCGGCAAGCTTCTCCCTCACCAGCTCTGAACTTGCCGCCCGGGCGTGGGTTACCCCGCCGCCCAGAATGATGTTATCCCCTTCTTCGGCAATCAGGTCCACTCCCGGGATCCGGGTGATATCCACCAGCACCCGGGGATGCAGCCGCTTATCTTTCACGTCCACCATGAGGTCTGTGCCGCCCGCGATAATCCGGGCATCTTCGTGGGCGGCCAGCATCTCCAAACATTCGCCGGGTGAGGCCGGAAAAAGATAGTCCGTTACCATCCCGTCATCCCCCCCTTTCGCCTAGCGTATCCCACTTTCGAGCCTAGGTCTGCTTGGCTTTCGCTCGCTCCAGAAACCCTCGCGGGCCAAACTATCACTCAGCCTCAGAGCTTAAGGCGGACTTCCCGGCAAATTCGACCTCCTGTCTCAGTTGCCGGCCTCGGCCGTCCATGGCCTCGGGTCCGCCTCCGCTTTCGACTTCGTAAAGTTTGGCAGCCGCTCCGCTTTAGCTCGCTTTCAAGCCAAGGCAGGCCTCTCCCGCAAAAAAGTGGGGATAGCTCAGCCCTTTCGCAGAACCCGGGCCGTACATTATTTAGGAGAATACCATTCATTAGAAGCGTTCCCACAGTTTGGCCGCAAGTTCCCTGGCTCGGGCCGCGATGGCCTCCTCATCCAGGTGGAGAAGCTTCCGCCCGCGCATGAGGACCTTACCACCGATAATGGTAGTATCCACGAGCCCTCCATGGAAGCCGAAGAGCAAATGGCCGTACCAGTTATCTGCGGTAAAGGGCGTAGGCGGTACATAGTCCACTAGAATAATATCCGCGTATGCCCCGGGAACCAGGCGTCCCAGAGGACGGGGGAAGAAGGCCTCCAGTATCCGGCTGTTGTTAGTGAAGGCCATGGCCGGTATTTCCGTCCACCCGGCGCCGGGGTCCCCGCTGGTAAACTTGCGCAGGACGTTGGCCACCTTAAGGGATTCAAACATGTCGCAAGTGTAGCCGTCGGTTCCCAGTCCTACCGTGACCCCCGCGGCCAGCATCTCTCCCACCGGAGCGCAGCCCACGGCGTTGCCCATGTTGGATTCCGGATTGTGGACCACGAAGGTGCCGGTTTCTTTGAGGATGGCGATTTCCCTTTCGGTTACATGGACACAGTGGGCCGCGATGGTCTTGGGACCCAGAATGCCGTGGTGGGCGAGGCGCTCCACCACCCGCTTGCCCGAGCGCGCCATGGAATCTTCTACGTCCTGGATGCCCTCCGCTACGTGGATATGGAAGCCGCAGTTGAGTTCCCGGGCGGCTTCCCGGCAGGCGGCCAGAGTCTCGTCGGACAAGGTGAAAGAAGCGTGGAGGCCGAAGGTGGCGGAAAGCAGACCTCCTCCGAGCCGGTATTTCTTAATGGCTTCCACGTTCTCCTCGATCCCCTGGCGGGCGATGTCTGCCCCGTCCCGGTCGGAAACTTCGTAGGCCAGGGAGGTACGAACACCCGCCTCTCGCGCCGCCCGGGCAATAGCCTCCAGGCTCCCCCTTACGGCCCGCGGGCTGGCATGGTGGTCCAAAATGGTGGTAGTCCCGCTTTTGATACAGTCGATCAAGGGCAGCAGGGCACTGTAATAAACGTCTTCCAGGGTGAGGGCTTTATCCAGCCGCCACCACAACCGCTCAAGGATTTCCAGGAAATTGGTGGGAGGGGCATCCTTTAAAGCCATGCCCCGGGCAAAGGTGCTGTAAAGGTGCATGTGGGTATTGGTCATACCGGGCATGATGAATTTGCCCCCGGCATCCAGAAATTCCGCTTCCGGGTATTGTTGCCTCAGCTGGGAAGTAGGACCGAGGGCCACTATCCGGTCGCCTTCGACGGCCACCGCACCTTCCGGATAATAGGGATTAGAGGGATCCAGGGTCAGGACAGGACCGTTACCTACTATAAGCATTAGCCTACCTCCTTGACTTATTTCCTAGCATTTTTCCTGTGCCAGGGCTTCGGCCGCCTTCTCCACGGCCTGGACGATTTTCACATACCCCGTGCAGCGGCAGAGATTACCCGAAAGGGCTTCCTTAATCTGCTCCCGGGAGGGATGGGGCTCCCGATCCAGCAGGGCCTTAGCGCTCATAATCATGCCTGGAGTGCAAAAGCCACACTGCACTGCCCCCTCCGAGATAAAGGCCTCCTGCAGGGGGTGTAGTTCCTCTCCCCGGGCCAGGCCCTCGATGGTGGTCACCTCCCTGCCTTCCGCCTTGGCAGCCGGAAACAGGCAGGCATTCACCGCCATCCCGTCCACGAGGACGGTACAGGCACCGCATTCGCCCTTACCGCATCCCTCCTTGGTCCCGGTCAAGGATAGATATTCCCGCAGCAATTCCAGGAGAGTAATGCCCGGCGGGGCCTGTACCTGTATCTCTCGACCATTAACCTTCAGGTTAAACCGCCGCATTTCCCGCCCCCCTTTGTCAGGATTTAAACCGAGCCCGCCAGATTATTAAAAAACCAGATGCCGTAAAACCATGAGGAACCCAACTTCGTAGTCGGGTGATTTACGGTCACCTGGTAGAGACCCCCGGACCCATTACCAGGGTTATACGAAGTAGTCTTTTAATAAATTCGCTACATTTTTCTTAAATCCTGCCGGTTC
The DNA here is from genome assembly GCF_013167955.1 of Thermanaeromonas sp. C210. Taxonomy (NCBI): domain Bacteria; kingdom Bacillati; phylum Bacillota; class Clostridia; order Neomoorellales; family Neomoorellaceae; genus Thermanaeromonas; species Thermanaeromonas sp. C210. Next base: position 659,355 of record NZ_BLWF01000001.1, on the reverse strand, counting down.
TATTAAATCTCATTTAAATTCGCCATGCTTCTCCAGGCCTCCTGTAATAGCTGCCTGGGAATGAGTTTACGCTAAAATGGAAAGCCTTCTGGTAGGAGGTTAAAAACTATGAGTTCTGTGGAAACCGGCAGCCTAGTCACGGCATCCCAGCGAAGATTATGGTACTACCTATTCCTCAGCCTCCGGCCCAAACAGTGGACCAAAAACACCTTCATCTTCGCCGCCCTGTTGTTTTCCCGGCAGCTGCTGGAAGTCCCCCTGCTGCTGCGCACCCTCCAGGCCTTTGCCATTTTCTGCTCCCTCTCCGGGGCGGTGTACCTCCTCAACGACATAGCAGACCGGGAAAGGGATCGCCTGCACCCCCGCAAATGTCTCCGGCCCCTGGCGGCAGGCCTTATCTCGCCCTGGCAGGCGGGAACGGCGGCCGCCTTTCTCCTCGTAGTTAGTTTAACCTGGGCCTTCTGGCTGGGATGGCAGGTGGGAGTGATAAGCCTTGCCTATGCCGCCCTGGTCATAGTTTACTCCTTCTACTTCAAGAACGTAGTTATCGTCGATGTATTTGTAGTAGCCTTCGGCTTCGTACTGCGGGTACTGGCCGGAGCTGCCTCTATCCAGACCCGGGTTTCGGCCTGGCTCCTGGTATCCATCACCCTCCTGGCCCTTTTCCTGGCCTTCGGCAAGAGGCGCCACGAGCTGGCCTCCCTGGAGAGCGCCAGCGAACACAGGGGTATCCTGGCGTATTATACTCTCCCCCTTCTGGACCAGTTAATTGCCACCGTCACCTCTTCTACGGTGGTGGTATACGCCCTTTATACTTCCCTGGGCACCGAAAATCATTCCCTGATGCTCACCATACCCCTGGTCCTCTTCGGCATATGCCGCTACCTCTATCTCCTGTACTCCCACCAGGGCGGGGGCGAACCCGAAACCCTAATACTGCAGGATAAACCGCTGGCCGCCACCATCCTGCTGTGGGTAGTCTCCTGCTTTTTCCTCCTCTACTATGGCTGAGTTATCCCCGTTTGGAGCCCGAACCTCCTTGCCTTGTGGCCGGGTTTAGCCCCTCGCTCCCGGGGTAAGCAGGCCTCCCAGCAAGAACTGGAGAAGTGCCGGCTTACGGGGAAGTTCATCAAAACAGGGTTAGTTGCTGACAGGCGCCTCCCCGGGTCCGGCTTCTAGTAGGCACTCGTTCCGCCCACTTCTTTCTCTCCAGGCAATCGGGCGGTATATCCAGCAAGAAGGGAGAAGGTTCGGTAAAAGTTTTAGACCCGAAAAGGGTCCTTCTCAAGGCGGATACCAGGACAAGCACCTCCCGCGCCCGGGTCAGCCCTACATAAAAGAGACGACGTTCCTCCTCCAGGGCTTCTTTCGGGAGATCTTCTCTGCCCCGGAGTGGGATGAGCCCATCTTCTACCCCGGCAATAAATACTACAGGGAACTCCAACCCCTTGGCGGCATGGAGGGTCATCAGGGTAACCGCCTCCGACGATGAGGCGTTTTCCCCCCGGCGTTCTAAATCGGCTTCCCGGACGGCTCCAATCGCCCGCAGAAAGGAAAAAAGATCGCGGAACCCGGAAGCCACCCGCAGCAGCCGCTTAAGGGGCTCCTTTGCTTCAACTTCATATTCCTCTATCCACCGGGACATCAAAGCTGCTGGAGGTTCTATAGCCGCCAAGGAGCGGTAGACCTCTATATTCTTTTTAAGGGCTAGCAGTTTGGGATTGGGCCCCGTCAGATTCTCCTCTATGATTTTCCAGGCCGGCTTCCCCGTCCGGGCTCCGGCCTCCCGGATTCCCCTTAGCTCCCCCTGACTCACCTTCCAGGGTTCGGTGCTCAACAGGCGATAGAGGTGAAAATCGTCTTCGGGATTGACCACGCACCAGAAGAAGGACAGTACCTTCCGCACGGTGCGGTCTTCCAGAAAGCTTTCCCGACCCACCACCCGGTAAGGTATCCCTTCCTTTAAAAAGCACTCCTCCAGGACCTCACCTTGCAGGCTCGTGCGGAAGAGCACTGCTATATCTCCAAAGCCCAGGTTTCCCGGGGCTTCCAGGCCATCTTCCCCGGGAGGCCCCGCATACTGGCCATGGGCCTGCAACATGGTGGTACCGCCCACCAGCCGGCCAATTTCCCTTACAATAGCTATTCCTTCGGAAATCTCACCGGGTACCTCCAGGTGCCGGATCTTCGGGCCGCCCTGCCTTACGGCCACCGGACCTCCCGTGTTGTGCCCCACCACCGCCGAAGCAGCCCGGAGGATGACGGGAGTAGAGCGGTAATTCAAGGAAAGCCGTATGGTCTGGGCTTGGGGGAAATCCTCCTTGAGCTTCCAGAAAAACCGGTGGTCTGCCCCCCTGAAGCCGTAAATAGCCTGGTCCGGGTCGCCTATGACAAAAAGATTCCTCCCCTTCCCGGCCCAGAGCCTGACCAACTCGTACTGGACGGCATTAACATCCTGAAATTCATCTACCAGCAGGTGGGTAAAACGTTGCCCATAAACGTCGGTGCAACTTTTCGTCAGCTTAAGGGTCTCCAGGAGAACATCATCGTAATCCAGGACACCATAATCTGCCATTCTGTCCTGGTAGGCCTTATAAATTACGCGTAGTTCTTCCGGAACTCCATGGGATAAAGGACTAAGGCCCCGGCTTTTGAGAAAGGAAATCATCCGCTGGATCTTCAGTACATCCCGGCGCCCGGGACGCGGGACCTCTTTCAGGATTTCCTCCAGAACGGTGCGAGTGTCCACTTCATCCAGCAAGGTTACCTCGCGATCAAGGGCTGGGGCCCCGCTACGATTATTTATCCGGTAATTCCGAAGTATTTCCATACAAATACTGTGGAAGGTCCCCACCGTTAAAGCCTCAATTCCCGGGATATCGCCCATAAGCTCCGTTACGCGCTGGCGGATCTCGGAAGCCGCCTTATTGGTAAAGGTGACGGCAGTGATCTGTCCCGGGGCCACACCCCGTTGACCCAGGAGATAAGCGATGCGGTGTACCAGGGTTTTGGTCTTGCCCGTACCCGGGCCGGCAATTACGATAACCGGCCCTTCTTCGGCGGTGACTGCCGCCTGCTGTTCCCGGTTAAGGCAGGCCAAAAGGTCTCGCCCTCCGGTCGCCGACCCCGGAAGGGTCTCCGGGAAGGGCACGTCCGCAGGATGTTCCCGCGAGGCCAGGGCCAGTCTCTCCTCGGCTTCCGCCCGGCTGGTCGGGGCACCCATCGTACCCCGGCCGGTCTTCTTACGACCGCCGGTTCCCGGACCCGCCCCCTGGCAGGAGTCCTCAAAGAGGGCAGCCTGGCCGGGAAACGCCCCTCTTTCTTCCGGCGTAAGTAAAATTATCTTGCCGTACTCCCCGTCAAAGCCGGGTAAAACCTCCACTTCGCCTGCCCTTATCCGCCGTACGGCTTCGGCTACCAGGCTCCCACCGATCTTTTCTATCTCTTCCAGGGGAGCTTTCCGCAAAACGACCAGTTCCGGGCCCAGCCGGCGGAGGAGGGAGAAATAACGCTGCCAGACTTGTTTAGAGGCCACGCCTACTCCCAGAGCGGAGGCGATTGCCTCCGGCAGGGGAACAAGGCTCTCGTAATGCTTCACCCCCGAAGGCCTAACCCCCTCTTCCCTATCGGCCAGCTCTTCCACCCGGTGCAAAACCCCTACCGTGACCTTCCGGACGCATACGGGGCACACCCCTCCGGCCTCCCGGGTCTGGGAGGGCCTCCAGCGGACATTACAGGCCCGGTGCCCGTCGTAATGATACTTACCTTCTTCCGGGAAAAACTCCAGGGTGCCCACCAGACCGGGGTGTCCGGGTTCCGCGAGAGCCCGGTAGATAGCCTCGTAAGAAAGCTCGGTATCGAAGATGTCGGCTTCCCGGGCCAAATGGCGGGGGGAATGGGCGTCCGAATGGGAAACCAGGGCGAAACGGTCCAGCATGGACAAACGCCAGTTCATGGGCGGGTCCGAAGAAAGGCCGGTTTCCACCGCACAAATATGGCCCGTGAGGTCCTCAAAACATTCCTCTATATGGTCGAACCCCGAATTGGCCCCTAAGAGGGAAAAATGGGGAGTCCAGATATGGGCAGGTATCAAAAGGGCCCGGGGACAAACCTCCAGGGTAATCTCCAGCAGCCGCCGTCCGTCCAGGCCCAGGATGGGGCGTCCGTCGGAGGCGAGGTTACCTATAGCCTCCAGCCGGTGGCTGAGTTCCTCGGCCGCTTGCAGGCTGGGCAAAAGAATGAGATGGTGGATTTTACGCACCCGTCCGCCCTTTTTATAGATGGTACTGATCTCGCCGGAAACCATAAACCGCACCGGGGAGTGCGGGGACAGAACCGCCAGGGGACCTCCCGGGCCTTCGGCTTCCCTTAGCTGCCGGCATAACTCCTCCTTAAGCCGGTAAAGACCCTCCTCGGCGGGCTCCAGCTTGCTCTTTAGTTCCTCGCGCCAGGCCGGATGGGTAAAATCGCCCGTCCCCACCACGGTCACACCTTTATAGACCGCCCAGCGGTATAGTTCTTCCGGCTTGGCCTCCTTACTGGTAGCGCGGGAATAATGGGAGTGGATATGAAAATCAGCTACAAATTGCACCGTCCCTCTCCTTCCCTTGGAGGGCCAGACAGAGGCCGAAGCAGCCAGCCAACATCATGTTGCCGTAGGGTACGGCTTCGTAGTAGCCTAACTCCCTCGCCAGCCCTCGCTGGGGACCGATGACCGCCACCCGCCGGTATGCCGCCCGGGGGCGGTAGCCGGGGTCGATGACGCCACCGTGGCCTCCGTCACCGTACACCTGCTCGTTGGTGAGCCTCCCCTGCTGCAGCAGGTCAACCATTGCCGCCAGCTTGGAAGGATCCACGAGGGCGGTATGGTGCTCAAAAAGGCCCCACACCCTTTCTCCCTCCAGGAGGACGCCCACCGTGTGCTGGTTGCCCAGATTGAGTACCGTGACTCCTTCCGCGGCCCATTGTTTCACCCGCGCGTCAGCCAGGGCGCCCCAGATGGCAGCTGCGGCCGTGTCCGTCACCAGGATTTCATACCCGGCCGGGGCGGAACTCTGGATGGCCAGGAGGCGAGTGAAGTAAGCCGGCGCCTGGTGGTACAACAGTTCCTTAATCTGGCCCCCGGCGGCAACGAAGTTCCTCCAGTGCTGGAACCGGAAGGCGCGGTTGCTTACTCCGGCAGGTGCCTCTCCGTGGTCCTGGGCCGCCACCAGTATAAGAGGCGGCAGTTCCACTCCGTAGGGAGCCAGGGCGCGAGCCAGGAGGGGTAGATCCAGGTCCCGCGTTTCCACTACCACAGCCTCTCCTTCCGGCTCCTCCCCTACCCGGATGCCCATCTGCCGCACTTCTTCCAGGTTGTCTCGCACCGTGCGCGCCGCCTGGGGCTCGGCATAAACAGGCAGCCCCTCCTGCAGGTGCTCCTGCAGGGCCTTTACCACCGCCCCGCCTCCCATTATAGTGCCCTTCAGCCACACGGCCTTTGTACTGGCCGTGGCCGCCCGGACGCGCCGGGCTGCCACCACGGTGGGGGATGGAAGCACCAACTGCACGCACCCCTCCACCGGAATCCCAGGAGTATAGAGTAAAATGTCCTGGGTACCGCCGCCGATGTCCAGGGCTAGAACAGGCCGCTCTCCCAGGGCCGCTTCGCCCTTAATCTCCTGGTACACCCCTTTCCCTCCTACTTCCGCCGGGGCCGGATACTTAACGGCCGGGGAAAAGTTCGTCTACCGCTAGCAGGTAAACTTATCCTCTGTCGAGTATTATAACAGAGCCCGGTGCGGGCCCACAAGGACCGGGGGCTCCGGCGGCAGCACGGGGTCACACCGCCTTGGAAAACGGCGTAGGCTAAATGCAGTTGCCGGGAACCGCCTATGAGGGATGATGCATAAAGGTAGGAGAAGAAGGGGGTCGAGGATATTTGGGTTTTCTTCTGAGTTGTGATATACTGTCCTTGGCGGGGGTAACCTCCTTCATGCGGGGATCATCCATTAGGGTTCGTCCCAGAGGAGGTTAGGGCAACCGCCTTCTTTCTTTTCCCCGGTCTTCGGGCCAACCCCCTTAAGAAGATGGCCAAGGGAGGACCGTTATGCCCGGGAACCTTGTTTCATGGTTTGGAGCGGCCATTATAGTATGCCTGGCCGCCGCCCTCCAAGGAATAACCGGTTTCGGATTTGCCCTTATATCCGTTCCCCTTTTATTCCTGGTTTACGATCCCCACACTGCAGTAGGAATTAATATCATTATTTCTTTTTTCTCCCTTCTCGTTTTGACTATACGCGTCCGCCAAGCAGTGATACGTCCCGCGGTATTAAATCTTTTTTTCGGCAGCCTGGTAGGCATACCTTTGGGAGTTTATATTTTTCTCCATTTTAATGTACAGGAATTAAAATTGATGACAGGCATCGTTACTGCCCTGTGTAGCTTAATGCTTTTAAGGGGTGTAACAATTAAAAATGCTACCGGTACGTTATGGGAGAGAATTATCGGTAGCATTTCCGGTTTCCTGACCGGAAGTATCGGCATGCCGGGACCGCCCATTATCCTGTTCCTAAGCAATCAGCATTTACCCAAAGAACGTTTCCGCGCCACTAGCGCTGCCTATTTCACCCTAGTATATCCTGCCAGCCTCCTGCTTTTGATCTCTCTGGGGGGCATTAATGCTCATGTCGCCCTAACTGCCCTTACCTTAATCCCCTTCGCCGTGTTAGGCGGATATTTGGGCTACCGCCTGTTTCCTTTAATACCCCAGGCCCAGTTCCAGCGCGGTGTACCCTTGCTGGTGCTGGGTACGGCAATTTATGCGGTTTTTACTTCACTGCCTTAAGGCCGCCGTGCTCCTCGCCGGCGATCATGTGCTAGCCTTTACGCACCCGGGGGGTGGTTTAAGCCTCGGCTAAGGCGGGCGGGGCTAACCCTTCAGGAAGACCTTGCGCAGAATGGCCTCGCAGGCGGCCGGCGTGACGGGCCGGGGATTGGCACGGGCGATGAACATGGCCGCGGCCTCCCGGGCAAACCGGGGTATATCCTCCTCTTGTTGCAGATAAGCCGCCAGGTCACCGGGCAGCTCCAGGTCCTGAAGGAGCTGCCGCACCGCTCCCACGGCCTCCTTAGCCTCTGTCCGCACATCTCCCCCCGCCTTCCTGCCCAACAGGGAAGCTACGCAGGCGTACTTTTCCGGGACGGCCACCAAGTTATACTCCATTCCCCACGGGAGTAGCACCGCATTGGCCAGGCCGTGGGGTATGTCGTAGTAGCTGCACAAGGGGCCGGCCAGGGCATGAACGATACCTAGGCCGGCCTGGTCCATAGCCGCACCTGCCAGGGTACTGGCCAGGGCCACGCTTTCCCGGGCTTTTAAATCGTCGCCCACCGCAAAAGCCCGGCGCAGGCTTTGCCCGAGGAGCCTTATGGCTTCTACAGCCCACGCGTCAGTCACCGGATTGCTTCCCCGGGCCGCCAGGGCTTCCACGGCATGGGTCAGGGCATCCATGCCGGTGATGGCCGTAACAAAGGGGGGCAGCGTAATCATGAGTTCAGGATCTATAAATGCCGCCGTCGGCAGGAGCCGCTCACTGTTGATACCCTTTTTTGTATTACGATCGATTATTACCGCTACCTGGGTAACTTCGCTGCCCGTACCTGCAGTGGTGGGAACTGCATACAGGGGCACTCCGGGTACGGCGAAGGGCTTCCCTTCCCACTGGTATTCCTCCAGCCGCCCGCCGTTAGTAAGGAGGACGCTGACCACCTTGGCCACATCCATGGGACTGCCCCCGCCCAAGGCGATCACCGCGGTGGCCTCAAACCGGCGCGCCGCCTCCAGGGCGTTTTCTACGGTAGCAGCCCGCGGGTTGGGCTGGATCTCGCTAAAGATCTCCCAGCGGGCACCCGTACCGGCCAGGACCTCCTCTATTTTCCCCGCCGTACCGCTCTTAACTAAACCCTCATCAGTAATTACTATTACCCTGTCTTGGGCTCCCACGAACCCCGCCAGCTTCTGCCGGGCACCGGTACCAAAATAAAGCCTGGTGGGCAGATAAAAGCTATGCACCACATTACTTACCCCCTCAAAGGGCGGGCAAGTCCCGCCAAAAATCCTGAAGTTCTTCTGATGGTATGTCCCATATAAGATCATAAGGCCCCAGTTTTTCTTCGCGCATAAACGCCGGCATTTCCTCAGCTTCGGGCAGCCCGGCCTCCCGGTTGAAGGCCACTTCCAGGGCAATAACCCGGGCCCCCAGCTGGGAGAGATAGTCCGGCCCCAGCTCGGTCCCGTAGTACGCGTTCAGCAGGGCACTTACTTTCTCGGGATAGGGCCCGGTGGCCGAGAGCAAGAAGGCACAAAGCCCTAAGGCATCGTAAGCTGCACGGCTGAGCTGCATCCGGTAGGAGAGTTCCTTTTGCCCGGTGCTAGCATGATGGTCCACCGGCGCAAATACGGTGAGACCCGCCGTGTGGTCGGCTCCCATGGGCGAGGTGGCATAGGTTATGCCGGTACCCTTTACTCCCCTGGGGTCGTAGGCCGAAATGGCCTGGTTCTTTACCGCCGGCACACGCTCTATACCCAGCGCCAGCCCGCAAAAGGCAGCGCCCATACCGGCCAGCCTGCCTACCAGCGTACCCCGGTAGATTTCTAAAATAATCTTCTCCAGGCCGGCCACATCCCCGAACCGGGCCAATCCGGCTTCGGCCATTACCCCTAAAGCCGCTCCTACCTCTATGGTGTCCACTCCCAGGTCGTTGCAGTAATAATTCCACCTGGCTATGGCATCCAGGTCACCCACTCCCAAGTTGGATCCCATAAGCCCCAGGGTTTCATACTCCAGGGGGGCTACCACCTCCCTGCCGTCGGGGCCCGGCACGGCATTGGAACAGCGGATCAGGCAGGAGGCCATGCAGCGCTCCGTGTGCCTCCCGGCGCCTCCCCGCTCCTTGATAAGGTTGTACAGGGCACGTCCGTCTATCTTGTCCGCCTGTTCAAACCTGCCCTCCCGGAAATTTCGGGTAGGTAGGGCCCCCAGGGCCTGCACCAAACCCATGGTTTCCGCCGTGCCGTATTCGGCCAGAACTTTGGCCCTCTCGCTGGTGGCTATAATGCGGTGGAATTCCTTCTTCGCCGTCATAGCCCTAGCAGGGTCGGCGGGCCGTATGGTTTCACCCTGCGGTGCCGCAAGGAGGATGGCCTTTACCCGCTTGCTTCCCATCACCGCCCCGACGCCGCCGCGGGCGGCTATGCGGCTCGGACGGCCGTATATGTCACTAACGGCCACCCCCGAAGCCCATAGTTTCCTTTCGCCGGCCGGGCCCAGGGTAATGAAAGCGTATTCCTGGCCGAATTCCTCGCGAAGCCGCCGCGCGACTTCGTAGTTACCCTTGTCCAGGTAGGGTGCAGCGGGAAGGAAGCTCACTTCTTTTCCATCAATGATTAAGATTACCCACTCCGGCGATTGGCCTTCCAAGACGATGGCGCTCAAGCCTAGGCGGGCCAGGGCATCCGCCGCGGTACCACCCGCATTGGCCTCCTTGATGCCTCCGGTCAGAGGGCTTTTGCAGCCTACGGACAGCCTCCCGGCACTCGATATCCCCCGCCCCGCCAGGGGGCCGCAGGCCAGTACCAGTTTGTTCTCTGCCGACAGCGACCCACAACGGGGCGGTACTTCTTCCCGGACTATCCAGGACGTCAGATAACGCCCCCCTGCAGGCCCTTCAACCTCCAACCTTTCCTCGCCGTAGGTCTTTCCGCCGAGATCGATCCGCAGAATCTTGACGTCCATAAACCACCTTCCACCTTTCCTTTCATCCCTGCCTACTCCCAAGAACCCCGGCGGTCAAGGCCTCTCTCCCGCATGCCTCAAGTTATGGGCACGTCTCCACCATCTTACCTTCCCGCGCGACTATGCGACCGCGGTGAATTACGAGGGTTCTTCTTGCCTGGGAAAGCACTGCCTCGACGGCATCAGGGGCTTCCAATACTACAATGTCTGCATAGTTCCCCGGCGCTAGGCCATATTCCTGGAGGCCCATCACTTTCGCCGCCCGATAAGTGCCCATCTCCAGCACTTCTAGGATGCCCTTCCGGTACCCTTTCTGAATTACCTGGGCCGTAAACAGAGCTTCCTCCAGCATATCCCCATTGCCGAAGGGCCGGAAAGGGTCCCGAACGTTATCGGAGGCATAGGCCACATTTACACCTGCCTGCAAAAGTTCATTAACCATGGTGACGCCCCGCCGGATGGGCTGGGGGTCCCGACGCCCCATCAGGAACATATTACAGGACGGGAGGGTGACCACGTTAAGACCGGCATCCCTTACTTTACCTATAATGCGGTCGGCCACCGCCTGGGGTACGGCGGCAAGAGAACAGCAGTGGCTTGCCGTAACTCTCCCTTGCATACCTTCGACCAAAGTCTTTTCGGCCAGGTACTCCAGCACATCGGCATTAGGTTCATCACTTTCATCCACGTGAAAATCAATGGGTACGCTATACTCCCTGGCCAACGTAAACATCTCATCAATAAAAGTGCGCCCATCCGGGTGTAGGTTAGGACACCCTCCGAGCACGTCGGCCCCTGCCGCTAGAGCCTGGATAATTAATTTCTTCACATGCAGGGCATCTCCTCCTCGGAAGCTAGGAAAAATCACTACCTGGATCTCAAGCTTTCCCCGCAGGCGCTCCCTCAACGCCAAGAGGGGTCGGAGGGCCTTAAGGCCCTGGCGTGAATCCACAGTTGTATGGGTACGCAGCGCCCCTGTACCATAAGCCACAGCCCTTTCGGCCGCCATCATAGCCCGCTGATAGATATCCTCCTCGTCGGCCTGTTCGAAGTAATGCATAAAGTTGTCAATAGCTTCTTCCAAGGTGCCGCTCTCGTTAGTTATCTTGTCCATAGTCCAGGCTTTGTCGAGGTGAATATGGCAGTCTACAAAGGCCGGAAGTATGGTTCTCCCTCCCACGTTTATTACCTGCCGGGCCTCTGTCGGTAGATTGGGACCGACGGCTACGATGCGTTCCCCCTGGATGGCTACATCTTTACCGACGTCTTCGCCACACAGATGGGCGTTCTTAAGCAATAAGTCTACCATAGCCGTACTCCCTCTCCGGCAAACATAGTGCCGCCTCGTGCCTCGCCCTTCCGAATTCCGACTCAGTCAAAAAGCGACTGCTTAAGCATGTCTTCGCGCAGCTGTCCAGCCCGGAAGGTGCGTCCCGAGGAAACATTCATGATTTCATAGAAGGCAATAGTGTGGATGTCTTTGTCTACCTTGTAGAAGTCCCGGTCAGCAGCCTCAAAAAGTTCCAAGAAAGGCGTCCCAAATAAACGGGAAGCACTCAAAGGCAGCTGGTCTATAACCTGCTCGATCTCTTCGTCCGTACAGTCGACCACATATCTAACCATACCTCCATAAAGTAAAGAGGTATTAGTACGGTCCATAGCCTTGAGCTCGTCCCGTATGGGGGGTGGAATCGGGCAGGATCCCATGCCACTAATAACTTTGCTTATGTCGAACCCTTTACGTACCATGCGCCACATGCTGGCCTCTACGGTCCGGGAACATACCTGTATGCTCCCCACCAGACTGCCGGTGCGGGCGGCCAAGATGTAGACGTTCTCTACCGGAATCTGACACGCTTCAGCAATGGATTCAGCCAGAGACGCATCAGGCAGTTCGGTAGTCTGGGCAGCAAAAACTGCCGCATGGTGGATGTCCTTATACGACCAGGCTTGGGCAAAAATATCGTTACGCGCAATGGCACGTGCAGGCCCCGACCCTATGGGAATGATGTAGCCGGGAATGTCTTTCCCCGGCAGTTTCCATCCGGAAAACTGGGAGGAAAGACAGGCCTCCTGAGGATGATCAATATACACGTCTATGGAGGGCAGGTCGATTGCACCCAGGGAGAATCGGCCGAAGCATGCCTGTCCCAGTCCTCCGATGGTGGCTTCGACGAACAATTGACCCGCCAGCCAGCCGCCCGGTACTTCTACTCCCATATCGATAACCATAGCCCCATTGGCAAGGCGTATAACCTTGCAGTTCAGTTCCTCGGCTCTAGGGATAATCTTTTCCCGGACGATCCTGACGGCTTCTTGGTTGACGCTGAACATAGAAGCTATTCCTCCTTTTTTGTTTATATGTAATATTTGTTTGTACGCCTATGGATATTGTGTTGCGCCGTTGTCTCTGACCCGCCTCCTGGCTTACTTGATAATTCCCCGCCGACCCAGTTCAGAAACAGTTTTAAACTCAAAGCCTTTCCTTTTCAGGGCAGGTATTACTATCTCGAGGGCCTCCGGAACCCAGGGAACGCGATCATGAAAGACCACCACACAGTTGTCGCGTACCTGCTCCAGCACCCTTGCGGCCAGACTGGCAGAATCAGGACCTTCCCAATCTCTTATGCTGAAGGTCCAAAGCACTATATCGTAGCCCATCCCTAAAGCAAGGTCCCGCACCCCGTCGGTCAGCCTCCCGCCAGGTGGCCTCAGCAGCCGCGTAACCACCCCCAGCTCTCCCCTTAGCACCGCGTCGGCTCGAAGTATTTCTTCTTGGCATTCTGTTAAACTCAACTCATCGAAGTTGCGGTGGGAAAAGGAGTGGTTACCTATTTCGTGGCCGGCATTTTTTACTGCCATAGCACACTCCTTTTCCTTTAGGACCCTGTGCCCCTCCATGAAAAAAGTGGCCCTTATCCTGTGAGCCTCCAGGGTCGCCAGAATATTGTAAGTCCCTGGAGGGTTGGGAGCGCCGTCAAAGGTCAGGGCAATCCGTCTTTCCAAAGTTCTTTTCACCTCATTCCTTCACATAGGCCTTGCCCAGGGATGCCGGTCGCCTGACCCGGCCGATCATGCCGGCGAGGGCGAGCATGGTGAGCAGATAGGGGATCATCTCCACAACCTGGTAAGGCACCTTGACCCCCAGAACCTGCATCTGCATTTGCAAGGCAGTAGCGGCTCCGAAAAGGAAGCAGGCCCCCATAACTCCCCAGGGATTCCATTTCCCAAAGATAACCGCCGCCAGCGCTATCCAACCGCGCCCGTGGCTTATATCTTCCAAAAAGCGGCTAACCTGAGTTAGGGTTAGAAATCCCCCGCCCATGGCGGCTAGCATACCGCTCACAACCGCAGCTGCGTAACGAACACGGACCACATTAATGCCTGCGGTATCCGCCGCGGCCGGATTTTCTCCTGCGGACCGAAAGGAGAGGCCCGTCGCAGTGTGATAGAAAAACCACCACGAGAGGACCACCAAAAGTAACGCCAAGTACACCAGCAGGTTATGCTCAAAGAGGATCGGGCCCAGGACTGGGATATCGGCCAGAAGGGGAATTTTAATGGTCGGAAACAAGGCTACCTCAAGAGATCCTTCACCGGCACTTAATATGCGGTACAGGTAGTTGGTTAGACCTAAGTAAAAGATATTCACTCCTATGCCAAAGACCATTTGGCTGGCCCTCAAGCCTACTGCAAAGTACCCCATAACCAGGCCGGTAAGGGCGCCGATGCAGAGAGCAAAGATCACACCTACCCATACGCTACCTCCCACGAGGGTTCCGAGGTACCCGAAAAAGGCGCCGGCCAGCATCATACCTTCTAGGCCAAAGTTGAAGATGCCTACCTTCTCGGCAAAAACGCCGCCTAAGGCGGTGTAAAGCAATGGTGTCATCATCCTTATGGACATTACGGCCCAAGAAACTAAAGCTATGCCCAAACTGCCTTCCATACTTAAGATCCCCCCCTCGTGGCTGCCTGGCTGAGGCGGTCGCTAAAATAGTAGCTGCCGATGACCAAAACTATTATCAGGCCGTCCAGCACTTGTACGAGGGGCAAAGGAACCCCGACTTTCCTCTGCAGGGCGCCGGCCCCCACCCTTAGGGCCGCAAACAGAAATGAAGTAAAGACGATAGCTAAAGGATTGTTCCTGGCCATGACCGAAGCGCCGATGGCGTCAAACCCGTAGCCGGGAGAAAAGCCGCGTACCAGACGGTGCTGGTTCCCTACTAATTCTAATGCACCGCCCAAGCCGGCCAGGCTCCCCGAAATTAACGCAGCCAGTAGGGTTACACCGCCGACTGGAATCCCGGCATAGACTGCGGCACGGGGATTGGTGCCCACCATACGCAGGGCAAAACCCAGGGGCGTTCGCCAAAGGAAGTAGTAAGTTGCCAGGGGGGCGAGTAGGGCTAAAATAAAACCCCAGTGCAGCCTCGTTCCGGGAAGTAGAATAGGCAGTCTGGCAGTAGCGGCAACAGGGGGAGACTGATCGATGATGTCAGCGGGGTTTTTCAGCCAGGTGACCAAAAGAACGTCCACCAGCAAGATGGCTATATAATTTAACATCATGGTGTTGATCAATTCATTGGCTCCGAACCTCACCCGGAGCCAACCGGCGACCCATGACCAGAGAGCTCCGGCCAGGCAACCGGCCACCAGCACCAGCAGGATGTGGAGCGGCCACGGTAAGAACGGGACATATATTCCTACCAGGCCGGCTGCCAGCGCACCTATATATATCTGCCCTTCTCCCCCTGCGTTGAAAAAGCCGGCCTGATAGGCAATACTAAATCCTAGCGCGGCAAACACCATGGGAATAAACCTGTTCAGAGTTTCACCAACACTGTAGGGGCTTCCAAATATTCCCCCAAACATTTGGACGTAAGCCAGCAACGGATTCACTCCTGCCAGGCCGATTACAACGGCTCCTAAAAGGAGTGCGATTAATATGGCAATCATCGGTACTAAACCTGAAAGCAGGCGACGTCCCATATCTTCCCCCACCAATAAAGGTAGTTTGGGAGGAAGGGCTGGCCCCGCCCTTCCTCAATGATATCCGCTTCCTCAAAGGCTCGGTTCGGGAACTTTACCCTCGATAAGCTTTTGCCTTACGACTGCGACTTTGTCTTTAACTTCCTGCGATAATTTGTCTTCGAAATTATGGTAAGGTGACAAATCTTCTACCCCATCCTTTATCCCGAAGACGTATCTCTTACCTTGCAGGGTGCCTTCCATATACATATCGATAAGTTTCTCCAGAAGGGCTCCCGGAGGAGCTATCGCACTGGCCACTACGGTATCGGGAGCGATTTCCCACATATCCACCATGGAACCTATGGCATAAACCCCGGCTTCTTTAGCCGCTTCTACTGCCCCTACGTTTACCTGGCCGCTCTGGGTGTAGATAACGTCCGCCCCCTGCTTAACCATTGAGCGTACCAGTTCCTTCCCTTTGACTACATCGTTCCAGTTCCCTACAAAAGAGTGCAGGACTTCAACATTAGGATTAGTTTCCCGGGCCCCGTTTTTGAACCCCTTTACCATTTTCAAGGCCACAGGGCTGTCGGTGGCGGTGAGGATGCCGATCTTATTAGTTTTCGTTATCAAACCCGCCAGGGCCCCCGCCAGGTAGGTACTTTCCCAGTTGGAGGTAGTCACTGCGGCGACGTTGCCACCCGCTTTAGTCCCGTGTACTATGGCGAACATGGTCTGGGGGAATTCCTGGGCCACTTCCACCGTAGTGTCGGTGAAATAGAGGTCAGCAGCAATTACGAGGTCATATCCATCGGCCGCATAGTTCCGCAACACATCCTTCAGCTCCGACTGAGCTACAGATTTCTGGAAGCTGACCTCCAGGCCGTACTTGGCCCCAGCCCGCATCAGGGCTTCATACAGGTCTTGGTTCCAACCCAGGTCTTTAATGGACCCTGGAAAGGCTACCGCTACCTTGACAACCCTGTTCTGCCCGCCATCGCTAGCCTTTTCTTCTCCAGCAGGGCCTCCCTGCTTACCACAGGCGGCCATCGACAGGACCAACAACAACGCTACCAGTAGGCCCATCCAACCTTTGCCTGTCTTCCTCACTTCGGATTCCCCCCTCTTTCGCCTTCAGAAGTAGGACCATGCCTGCAAAACTTACTCAGGATGCCTCTTGCTTAACACCTGCCATCAGCATACCTATGGTTTCCACCTTGGTTGTCCCAGGATCCACCTCCCCCATAATTCTTCCTTCATAAATTACCACCAGCCGATCGGAAAGGGATCTGACTTCTTCGAGGTCGGTGGAGATAAGGAGTATGGCTACTCCCCTGTCCCTTTGGTCAAGAAGCCGGCGATGAATATATTCGCGGGCTCCTACGTCCAGACCCCAGGTCGGCCGGGCCACGACCATAACTCGTGGGGAGCGTGATAGCTCGCGCCCCATGACTATCTTCTGCTGATTGCCACCGGAAATGTGTTTGACGCGCGTCTGCGGCCCTGGAGTCCTCACGTCATACTCACGGACTAATCGCCGAGCAAACTCAAATATCTCCCTCCATTGCAGCGACCATCTCCGCGTGAAAGGCGGGGAATAATATGTTTCTAAGACGAAATTTTCGGCAACGGTAAACTCCATTACCAACCCCTGGTGTTGCCGGTCGGCCGGGACGTAAGACAACCCCATCTCCAACCGTTGGCGGGTAGACAGGCCGGAAACTTCTCTTCCGAGCAGCTCAATACTGCCACGGGTCACCGGGCGGATCCCCGCTATCACCTCTGCCAGTTCCGTCTGACCATTGCCGTCCACCCCAGCCACTCCCAGTATCTCTCCCTCGCGCAGCTCCAGGTAAACCCGGTCCAACAGCGCTTTGCCTTTGGTATCAAGGAGAGATACGTCCCTTAACCTGAGGCATACCTTCCCGAGACGACACGGCCTTTTCTGTAGCCATAAGGATACGTCCCTACCCACCATCATGCGGGAAAGATCTTCAGCGGTCACCTCGTGGCGGTTTACGGTTCCCACCACCCTGCCGTCCCGCAGTACGGTTATGCGATCACTAATCCGCAAAACCTCGTCAAGTTTATGGGAGATGAAAATAATAGTGCAGCCTTGTTTTTTGAGCTCCCGGAGCATAACGAATAGATCCTCGGTTTCCTGGGGAGTCAAGACGGAGGTAGGCTCATCCATTATAAGCAATTCTGCACCCCGGTAAAGGGCCTTTAGGATTTCTACCTTCTGCCGGGTACCCACCGACAAGGATTCCACTTCTGCACCTAAATTGATACCTTTGAGATAATCTCTAAATTTCTCATGCACTTGTTGGGCAAGCATCTGCCGGTTCAGGAAACCTTTGGTCAAAGGCGGCATACCCAGGACGATATTTTCCAGCACCGTAAAACTTTCTACCAGCATAAAGTGCTGGTGAATCATCCCGATACCCAGGCGGATAGCCTCCTGAGGTGAAGGTATGCTTATCTCCTTCCCCTTGTACACGATGCTGCCGGCATCCGGTCGGTACAGCCCGTACAATATCTTCATCAGGGTGGACTTTCCGGCGCCATTTTCTCCCAACAGAGCATGGATTTCTCCCGGATATACACCAAAGGAAACATGATCGTTGGCTACCACGCCCGGAAACTTCTTCACGATGCCTCGGACTTCTAACAAATAGCCGTCCCCCATCCCTCACTCTCCTTCCCCCGATCTGCGGCGGAAAGTATGCAACCTCTGCTGCAATTCATCATCATCGGCACAACCAAGTAAGGCGCTGGTCGGAAGTCTCGACGCCTCCCGGCCGGCTTTTAGAACCCCGGCAATAGCAGCCACCCGCCTACCGAGCACTCTAACGGTGGCCAGCCCAACCTCGTCAGACAGAGCTCCTTTCTCTTTCTGGTCGTTGGACCAAACCGCACCGCCGTTGTAAGCAAAAATACCCCCGCTCACCACTACCATACCGTTAGCCAGAAAGAAGTTATTTATTTCTCCAAGGGTTGTTTCCTGGCCACCGTTACGCACACCCCCCACCGCAATAGCACCACCCACCTTCGTGCTCCAGTGTCCCTGGCCAAACAACCTACCCAGCGGACGAAAACGATTCATGAAGAGTTTTGTTAATGATGACGTTCCCATGTGATAGACCGGCGAACCCAGGATGAGGCCGTCGGCAGCCAAAATACTCTCGTATACGTGCTCGTTCATGTCATCTTTAAAGGCAACGCAGTGAGCGGTTCCCTGACGCAGGCATTTGTCACAATGTATACAATAATGAATATCTTTGCCGCGGAGGTCCAAAAATTCCGTGGTAACCCCGGGAAGTTCCGACGCTGCTTCTAGGGCCGTCCGGACCGCCAATTGTGTGGCGCCTTTGGCCCGCGGGCTGCCGCTTACCCCCAAAATACGCACAACCATGCCGACCGCCTCCCCGGCCTTTACGTTTTACGTAGCATGCAAATATTCATCATAGGGTGAAAATATATCTGGGAATAACCTACCAGGTCGTCGTGGAGGCCACAGTACAGCTCCTCCCAAGTGAGGAGGGCCGTATCGGGCTCTATTTCCAGTTTGTGCGCCACAAAAGGCGAAGCTTTTTCAGCGCCGAACCAGACGAGGGTATGAACGATTTCCCGGCCGCAGTATTTTCCCACAAAGTCAAAAACATTGCTTACTTCCGGACGGTTGGGCGGCAGCGTCACGAAATTCTTTTCGGGGATAAATATTTTACAATATATTGCCGGCCTACCGTCTGCCCGATAAAGGCAGTCGTACTGCCGAGCCTCTTCTCCCGGGCCGCACTCCAGTTTTTCCAGAATGGATTTATCCGCCACCCTCTGCCCAAAAGTCTCCCCCTGGAGCTCGATACTGGGACGATAGCCCCCGTCTTCGATAAGGTTAGTAAAATCCTGAATTTGGTCTATGCGCATCCGAGCGCGGAGGGTGCGGCGATGGGCAAAAGTCCCTCTCCCGTGCCTCTTGGTGACCACACCCTCCCTGGCCAGAGCCCTCAAGGCTTCTCTAATGGTACCCCGGCTGGTACCCAGAATATGCACCAGCTCTTCCTCCGGCGGCAGTTTGTTATCTTCTAAATTATGAGTACGTATAAAGTCTATTAAGGCCTCTCTAGTAGTTGCGAACACCGACCTACCCAAAGCTAAACCCCCAGCTTCTCTGCCCTCAGGCTCAATATTGTTAAACGTCTAACGTCTAACACAATTGTAACGTCGCGTCCCCTAGTGTGTCAAGAAGGAGTTTTACAATTTTTGACGAATAAACAGTAGGATTCAACCGTGCCTCCTTAGGTTTAGGAAACTTGAGAAACCTCAGCCGAAAGGAGGGAAGTAAGAAATGGTGAGCTAACAAGATGCTAAGTGTTTCTCGAAATACGGGGTATTTTGGGGAGGGACAAAATGTTAAACAGTACCGCACTACTCATCGTCATACTATATCTAATTGGCATGTTGGGTATTGGATGGTACACTAACAGGTTTCTGATCAAAAATAGTACAGACTATATGCTGGCCAGCCGCGCACTGCCGGCCATCATGGTGGCCGCCAGCCTTTCGGTTAACAACATTGGTGGCGGCAGCAGCGTGGGTGTGGCCAGTCGGGCCTTCGGCAACTGGGGCTTATCGGCCGGGTGGTATGTGCTGGCCGCCGCCATCGGTATTATACCTATGGCCCTTTTTGCTCCTAGACTAAGGAGGGTGCTGGCCTACACTATTCCTGAGGTAGTGGGCCGGCGCTTCGGCCCCACCAGTCATCTGATTACTGCCGTATTGAATATTGTAGCCCTTTTTTGCCTGACCGCTTCGCAAATACTTGCTTCGGGTACTATCGTAGCAGCATTAACCGGGATACCCCTTGATACAGGGATTATAATTGCCGGGCTGGTGGCCATAATTTACACCGTCATGGGCGGTCTCTGGGCCGACGCCTTTACCGACTTATTCCAGTGGATAATAATTTTCTTCGGCCTGCTTATTGCACTGCCGTTTATTATAGGCGGTGCTGGCGGCTGGCAAGCAATAGTGAGCAAAGTACCGCCGGCTAAAATGTCTTTAACAGGTATAGGGTTTGCCACTATATTGAGCCTCGTTGTGCAGTACTTTATAACCTTTATGTCCGGGCCGGAAATGGTCTCCCGCATTTATGCGGCTAAAGATGAGCGAGAGGGCACCAAGGCCACCCTGCTGTCTGCCTTATTCATGGCCTTGTATGCTTTCATCCCTGCCCTTATCGGTATCGTAGCCTTTGCCACTTTCCCCAACATCAACGGTAATCAAGCCCTTGCCACCGTGGTATTCAATCTGGCTCCCAGCTGGGTCGCTGGCTTAGTATGCGCTGCCATTATAGCCTCCACCATGTCCAGCGCGGATTCCGACATGCTGTGCGCTTCTACTATTTTCACTAAAGATATTTACCAACGCTATATTAACCCCCAGGTTTCCGATCGGGCCCAGATCATTATGACCCGCATAGGTAACGTTGTTATCGGGCTTGTGGCCATGGGGATAGCCCTCTTCCAGATCAATATCATTACCCTCAATATTTTTGCCTTTATGCTGCGCGCTGCCGGCCCCTTCGCTGCCTTTGCCTTGGGCCTGGTATGGCGAGGGGCGTCCAAGACAGCCGGCTTAATCTCTATCCTGGCGGGAAGCGCCGTCGGCATCTACTGGCAAATCCTTGAGGAGCCCTACGGAATACTGGCCATCGTGGCCGGTTCCGTGGCCGGTTTAGTTGCCTTTGCTATCACTACCTGGATTGAACGGGGCCTGGGCGGCCGCGAAGCTACCCCGCTTTTTGAAGATTAAACCTTAATTACTAACCTGAGGACTAAAGGATCAAAAGCCTCTGACCTGAGTTAAGGCCAGAGGCTTTTTGCTTTTCTAAGGCAAATACCGCCGGGCGCCCAGGTAGCCGCGGGCAAAAAGGGTCTCCTCCAAGCTGCTCACGACCACTCCCTGGCGAGAGCGAGCATTGATAAACCGGCCATCCCCGAGGTATATGCCTACATGGGTGGGTAGTTCACCAAACCCTTGAGTATTAAAAAAGACCAGGTCCCCGGGGCGCAAATCCTTCTTCTCTACCTTTTGTCCCACCTGGAACTGCTGGTCTGCATCCCGGGGCAGCTTTATCCCGTTTAAAAAGTAAGAGATATACGTGAGTCCCGAGCAGTCGACCCCATAAATACTTACGCCGCCCCAGAGGTAAGGTGCCCCCAGCAATTTTTCCGCCACTCTAACTACGTCTGAGCCGCTCCGCGGGCCCGGGGGTTTGCCTTGCGGCCAGATTTCCACATCCTTTTCCGGCAACCAGGCTGTCCTGCGGCCGGGGAGCCAGACCTCTACCCAACCGGGTTTTTGACTTATTACGGGCAGATCGCTACCTAGCACGGCTTCCCCAATGATGGGCGCTGCGCCGAAAGGTTCCCGGTAAAGGTGAGCTGCGGGAACCGCCACAACCCCCAGGTCACTTCCTCCAGGGGGTACATCTTCTACCACGTCCCTGGCTTTGAGCCATCCGATATACCCATCCGGTACCCGGCCCCGCAGCCACTCACCCTCTCCTTGGGATATTACCCTGACCTCATCACCCAGGAGGGCCTGGGTAACCAGTTTCGCACTGCCGCCGGCTTCGGCGCGGACGTCGGCCACCGGTGCCTGCACGTAATAACCTTTAACCTGGGGAAGGGCTTGTTGGGCTCGGGGTTGTTCCATGAATAAGGGCGGCAACCTCATCGCTTTGCCGTAACCCGATAGTCCTGCCGCTAAGCCGACCGCCGCCAGTAAGAAGAATACAACCCAAGGACGCCGGACCAAGTTTTCCATCACCTCGAAGGTTCTTAATCGCCAAAGCTTATGCCTATGGCGCGGGCGGTATGTATCAGGGGATGGTCCGGAGGAACGGTCCGCGGTCTGCCGGCTACTTCTTCCAGAGGGACATGGGAGATTTCATTGCCCCGCAGGCAGACCATAACTCCGTGAAGGCCCCGGATGGCCAGCTCCGCTGCGGCGACGCCAAAACGGGTGGCGAGAACCCGGTCGTAGGAAGAAGGTGAGCCTCCCCTCTGAATGTGGCCCAAAACTGTAACCCGTGTTTCAATACCGCTCTTCTCCTCAATAAGCCGACCCACCAGCTGGCCAATGCCCCCCAGCCGCACCTTTTCCACACTATCTTCTACCCGGCGTTGGACCACCAGTTCTCCTGCCGGAGATCTAACTCCTTCGGCCACCACCACAATACTGAAGGGTTTCCCTTCAGCTTTACGGGCCAAGATTTTTTTCAGCACCCCTTCCAGGGTCCAGGGGATCTCGGGAATGAGGATTATGTCGGCTCCGCCGGCCAGGCCGCTATAGAGGGCAATCCAGCCGGCATAACGTCCCATGAGCTCCAGCACCATGACCCGGTGGTGGGATTCAGCCGTGGTATGTAGTTTGTCCAGAGCTTCCGTAGCGGTACGCACCGCCGTATCGAAGCCGAAGGTCTGATCGGTGGCGGCCAGGTCGTTGTCAATAGTTTTGGGGATGCCGACAATCCGAACCCCTTTGGCCTTGAAATCGCGGGCGGCGGCCAGGGTACCGTCACCGCCAATAACGAACAGGACCTCAATATCGAGTTTTGCCAAAATCTCTATTGCCTGATCGGACTTATCCTGGTAGGTTACTTTATCACCTACCTTTACGGGAAAGTGGAAGGGATCGTTGCGGTTACTGGTGCCCAAAATAGTTCCGCCCCGGTGTAACAAGCCCGATATGGCCGGGGGATCCAACCGTACATACCGCTCTTCCACAAGGCCGGTATAGCCGTCAAGGAAGCCGAACAGTTCGTAACCATGGGCATAAGCTGTTTTGGCCACCGCCCTTATAACAGTATTCAACCCCGGGCAATCTCCCCCGCCTGTCAAGATACCCAGCCGCCTGGCCAAGAAGAACACTCCTTTCCTCTTTCCAATCTTATAATGCCTTGCCTTCCTTAATCGGCACTACCCGAAAAACAACTATCTCTCACTATCTTAAAGCCCTTTTCCCCCCGAGGCTCCTCATATCGTACCTCCACGCCTTCTACCCTGGCCCAGCGGGGCCCCTGTCGGCACAAAGACAAAAACTGCTGTACTCTCTCCCCCGGGCCTTCAACTACCCCTTCTACCGTACCGTCGTAGCAGTTGCGCACCCAACCGCTCAGACCCAGGTCTACGGCATGATGGAAGGCAAAATAGCGGTACCCCACTCCCTGGACCCTGCCACAGACGGAAAAACGGGCCCGCAAAAGAGACATAGCCTAGCTTATCCCCCTCCGTATCTACAGTTTGCTCACTGGTTTTACATCTGATTATACTTTTTTACCTGCCAGGTCCTCCACCATTTATTTCTTGTCATCTCCTGCTCCACTCCTGAAAGCCTTATATCGGACCGGTCAATATCGTTCCGGCTGAGTCCTGAAGTCCCATGGGAGGTAAAGGTACGGCGTGGAATCGTAGGCGACCCTTAAAGGATCGGGGTGAAGAGATCCCGGAATGCCCCAGCGAAAAGTAAAGAGAAGCAGCTTCCAGGCCGGAACCTGAAAGCCGCACCGGTTTTGGCTGGGGGAATTTCGTATGTTGCAGGGCGACGAGACTTCTTGCAACCGTACTTCTCAGGAGTAACCTCTACTTTTCTCTTATCCTTTCCACAGCCGGTACATATCTTTCTAGGTTTACATAATGTGGCAAACCCCCGGCAAAGGGAACCTTGACTTCTCCCTGTATCAGCGGCCGGGCATATTCTATAAACTCCTTTGCCAGGAAGTTGTTCCCCGGAGCTATCCATTCTAGAGGCACGCCTTTTTCTTTATTGGCAACCTGTGCCACATCCACGTACCCTACGCGGCAGATATACTCCTCGCCTTTTTCTCGTTCTAAAGTTACCATGATACCGGAAAGCCCCCGGCAGGCCAACCTTACCGCTTCTTTACCCACAAGGTAAGCCTCCTCTACATCCGTGCCGGACGCATAAAGCATGGAGCTCCGCTGTAGGGTGCTGGGGACAATATATCGGGCCTTCACGGGGAGGTAGCTTTCCACCAACTTCTTTAAGTATGCAGCCAATCCGTTTCCCAATTGCCGGTGGCCAAAGGCGTCTTGCGTTTCCTCTGCCACAATATAATTGCCTGTAGGGTCTTTAAGGCCCTCGGATACTACGACATACGCAAAGCCGAACTCCCGGTAAACCTCTCTTACATCCGAGAGAAATTTTTCGGTCTCAAAGGGCCTTTCCGGGAGGTAGACCAGGTGAGGCGGATCTTCAGGCGAAGTTTTTGCCAGCACGGCTGCCGCCGCCAGCCAGCCTGTATTCCTGCCCATGGCTTCCAGGATGGTTACCCTATTTGTGGATAACATCCCTTTAAGATCTAGACCCGTCTCGCGCACCACACCGGCAATATACTTGGCGGCGCTCCCGTATCCTGGGCAGTGATCGGTAGCCGGGAGGTCGTTATCGATGGTTTTGGGTATCCCCACCACTCGCATTTCATACCCTTCTTCTCGGGCCAGCCGCCTTACTTTATCGACCGTATCCATAGAATCATTGCCGCCGATATAAAAGAAATAGCGGATGTTGAGCTTCTTGAATATCTCTAACAGCCGAGGATACTCTTCGGCCTTCAACCTGTGCCGGCAAGAGCCCAAGGCAGCTCCGGGGGTGTAGCGAAGGCCCTTCAAGGTAGCGAGGTCCTCTCTCCTCAGATCTATCAATTGCTCTTGCAAAATACCCGTTACCCCGTAAAGGGCGCCATAAAGCCCGGTTATCTCTTTCCTGTTCCAGGCGTCCTCTATTACGCCGTATAGGCTATTGTTTATAACCGGTGTAGGCCCACCTGACTGGGCTACTATACAGCCGCCTTTTAAGGTCATCACAACTCCTCCTCACCGCGAGAAAGCTCTGGCGTGACTGTTTTCCGACCGAAAGCTGGGCGATTGACTTACCTGCCGGTTTGAACTCAGGGAAAGTCCTACGCCTCCCAAGACCAAGATAATTCCTATACCGTGATAAAGATATAAGGGCTCCTTTAGAAATAGAGCGGCCAGGGCTATGGCAAAAAGGGGATTAAGATTATTAAAAATACCAACCGCACCGCTCCCGATGCGGTGGACCGCCTCAAAATTGAGGAGTACCGCCAGCCCCGAAACACTGCAGCCCATGTAAAGCAGGAATATCCACCCCTGCCAGGAAAGGTGCCACCCTTGCCCTGCTACTTCCCAGAGTCCCCAAGGTAGGAGCCAGAGAATACCGAAAAAGAGGGTGTAAGCTGAAACTACGATAGGCGGATATCGGTGCATGAGTTCTTGGCCCAGAATATTGCTTAAGGATACGACGAAGACATTCAGGAGCAAGAACCCGTCCGCAGCAGTAAAGGATACGGAAAACAATCGTTCGAGGGATCCCCGGCTGGCAACTACTAACAGACCCAGAAAAGCAATTATCACCCCTATTATCTGGATAAAGGTCGGCTTGTAACGCCAGAAAATGCCTAGAAGCACCAGCGTCACGGCAGGGAAGGTGGCAAAAATAATGGCCGCGTTAATCGCCGGGCTAAAGCGAATACCCCAGGCGAAAGTTGTGTAAGGCAGGCCTATGCCCACCAAACCCTGGAGGGCCAGCCACCAGAGGTCCTTCCCCCGGGGCCTCAAGGCAGGCCCCAGGCGCCAGAGAAAGGGGGTTATCACCAGTAAACCCAATGCGGCCCGCACGGCCGATAAAGCAAAAGGCGGTACCTGGGTAGCCACGATCCTGCCGGCTATTGTATTCCCCCCGAAGAGAAGACAGGCCAAAATAACTTCCGCGTAACCGATTTGCCGAAATCGCTTTTCCTTCGAGTTGTCAAGGGTTGCCTTATCCAGGGAGGCTTTCATCAGAGGGTCCCTCTTTCCCCCGAAACTAGGAGTTATTGTATATCTACTCTCCAGGTATTGCAACCACAAATTTACCCCTACCCCGCCCGGCGGGCGAAGTAGGGGTAATGTCTCTGGCTCAATTTGGCGGGCCCAGCCCTTTTTACGCCCTGGCTTTCCCGGGAATAAACCTTCCCTGGCCCTTACTACCTAAGAAGCGGCCCTCATGATAGACGACCTGCCCCCGCAGGATGGTCGTTTCGGGATAGCCCCGCACTCTAAACCCGGCAAAGGGGGTATAGCCGGCAGCCGAATGGAGGTTTCCGTCATCCAAGGTAACCTCCTGCCGGGGATTAAAGATGACCACGTCGGCATCACTTCCCGGCTTAAGGCATCCCTTACGGGGATAAAGGCCGAAAAGCCGGGCCGGGTTGCCGGCCAGGACCTGGACCATCTGGGGCAGAGTAAGCCATCCCTCCCGGACGCCGTAGGAGTATATAAGGGGCAGCAGGGTCTCCGTACCCGGGATCCCCGCCGGGGTGTCGAAGAAGGCCGTCCCCGCCGCCTTTTGCTCCGGCGTGTAGCTGCAGTGATCGGTGGCTACTACTTGGAAGACACCCCGGCATAAGGCCTGCCACAGCCGCAAATTATCGTCCTTCTTCCGCAGAGGCGGACACATGAGGTTAAGGGCTGCCCTCTCGGTTGCATAAGCTTCCTCGGTGAGCAATAAATAGTGAGGACACGTTTCACCGTAGACTTCCAGGCCCTTAGCCTGGGCCGAAGCGATGAGCTCGGCGGCCTCCCCGCTCGATATATGCACAAAATAGGCGCGGGCCCGCAAGGAACGGACCATTTCCAGGATGCGGCCCACAGCCTCGGCCTCGGCCTGGGCCGGCCGGCTGCGGGCATGGTAGCGGGGGGAGGTGAGGCCTGCGTCGATGAGTTCCTGGCGGGCAGCGGTAACCATATCGTGGTCTTCGGCATGGATGGTTACCAGAGCCCCCAGCTCCCTGGCCTGTGCCAGACAACGGCCGATGGTTTCATAAGACATACGCTGGTTGTAAGTAGTAAAGACCTTAAAACTTACCAGCCCCCGCTCCACAGCCTCCCTTAAGGATTCTTTATCTTCTTCCTGTCCGGGGAAGAGTACAAGGTGAAGGGCCAAGTCGACGGCTACCTGACCCTCTGCTTCTGCCAAGCGCCTGTCAATGGCTTCTTTAAGGGAGTCCTCCGGGCCGGAAGGCTCGGCATAGTCAATGACTGTGGTTACGCCCCCGCAGGCGGCTGCTCTGGTTCCGGTGTAAAAGTCGTCGGCAGTAAGGAGGTCGCCTATGGGCATCTGGTAATGAACGTGGGCATCAATAATGCCGGGCAGGACATATTTACCGGTGGCGTCCATCACCTCGGCCCCGCTGACTTTTAGCCCCAAGCCTACGGCGCTAATTAGTTCTCCTTCAATTAGCAGGTCTCCTCTTTCCACCCTGTCTTCGTGGACCAGCCAGCCGCCCTTGATGAGCAGGGTCACGGAGGCCACCTCCCGTATTCTTAGATTAACCCTTGGAGAGCCCTTTCCAGCTGTTCCATGTCCGGTGGCAGGCTTAAGGGAGCGCCGGCCGCCTTAATGGCCGTCGCCACATCTTTTAGCCCATTGCCCGTCACCAGACAGACCACCTTTTCTTCAGGCCGGACGATTCCCTCGGCTACTGCCCTGGCCAGGCCTGCCAGACCGGCCACGCCGGCAGGCTCGCCGAAAACCCCCGTACTGCGTCCTAAGAGGCGCATGGCTTTTAGGATTTCTTCGTCGCTCACATTGATCATGGTACCGCCGGACTCCCGGATGGCCCGCAGGGCCTTCTCCGGATTGCGGGGCACTCCCACGGCGATGCTGTCGGCTATAGTATTCTCCTCGGCCGGTTGTACCTTGCCCCCCTCCCGGAAGGCCCTGGTGATGGGGCAGCAGCCTTCGGCCTGTACCCCCAGCATACGGGGAAGCCGTTCAATCCAACCTACCCGGTGGAGATCCAGCCAGGCCTTCCAGGCCCCGGCCAGGGTACAACCGTCACCGACCGACACCACTACCCAGTCGGGCACTTCCCACCCCAGCTGCTCGGCCACTTCCAGGCAGACCGTCTTCTTCCCTTCCACCAGGTAAGGATTAATAGCCGCGTTGCGATTATACCAGCCCCACCGCTTAATGGCCTGGTCGGATAAGCGGAAGGCATCTTCATAAGACCCCTGCACGCTCACCACGGTGGCGCCGAAAATGAGAAGCTGGGCCACTTTACCCTGGGGAGCCCGGGCCGGAACGAAAATAAAGGCTTTGAGCCCTACCGAGGCCGCGGCCCCGGCCAGGGAGGAAGCGGCATTCCCGGTAGAGGCGCAGGCCACCGAGGCAGCTCCCTCGGCCAGGGCCCGAGCCACGGCAACGGCCGAAGCCCGATCCTTGAGGGAAGCGGTCGGATTAACGCCGTCATCTTTAACGTACAGGTGTTTTAGCCCTATTTCCTGGGCTAACCGCGGCACATAATATAAGGGACTCCAACCAACCCTTAAAGGGGGGAGGGGGCCCTCCTGGTTAACCGGCAGGAAAGGCCGGTAGCGCCACATGGAGTGTTCCCGGTTGCCCTGGAGGCCTTGGGGAGAGAGGGCCTTCTTAATATAGTCGTAATCGTAATCTACGTCTAAAATCCCTTCTTTTTCCCCACAACGGCTACAGGTGTAAAGACCCGGCTGGGGCGAGTAGGTCTTGCCGCAGTTAATACAGTGCAACCCCACTACATTAGACATCCAAGCCATCTCCCTTTCTCACTTCTTGCTGTAGGGCGTGCCCTCCAGGGGCAGGGCGGTCCGCAAAAGGCCGTCGCGGCGGAAATAAGCGCAGGCCACTGCGGGTGCCGTAGGAATGGTAGCTAGTTCCCCCATGCCCTTGGCACCAAAGGCGTACTGGGTACCTCCCTTTTCCACCAGAATGGTTTCCATGAGCGGCACCTGCGGGAACCGGAAGAGACCCAGACGACCCAACTGCTGATACTGGGGTATGCCATCCTTGACAGGGAAATCCTCCGTCAGGGCATAGCCCAGGCCCATAACTATGCCGCCCTCAATCTGACCTTCCACATTGAGGGGATTGATGGCCCGGCCCACATCATAAGCAGCCACGACTTTGGCCACCCGTCCTTCCTCATCCAGCAGGACTACCTGGGTAGCATAGCCGTAGGCCACATGAGTGACCGGATGTTCCTTGTTGGAGGCGATAGGATCGGTGGCCCCGTAAAATTCACCCACAAAGGTACGTCCTTCCAGCTCTTCCAGAGCATGATCCTTGAGGGCCTGGGCCAGTTCCTCTGCCGCCCGGCGAACGGCTTCGCCGGTAAAAAGACTCTGCCTGGAAGCGGTAGTTATCCCGGCATCCGGGGTGCAGGCGGTGTCCGCCAGCACCACCTCCATCTTTTCCGCCGGCAAACCGGTGGCCTCGGCCACGATCTGGATGAGCACCGATTCCAGCCCCTGGCCTAGACAGGCAGCGCCGGAATAGATTCTCACCTTCCCCTTTTCTACTGCCAGGTTGGCCCGCCCCGTATCACGGGTTCCTACCCCCAGGCCGACATTTTTGAACGCACAGGCAATGCCGGCATAGGGGCTGCTTTCAAATACTTCCTTGACGGCCAGGAGAGTTTCTTTTATACCCACGTCTTGGCCGACTATCTGGCCTGTGGCGAGGGTATCCCCCGGCTCCAGGGCATTGATCCAGCGTATTTCCCACGGAGACTTACCCAGCCGCCGGGCCAGGAGATTTAACTGGCTTTCGCAGGCAAAAGCCGCCTGGGGTACACCAAAACCGCGGAAGGCCCCGGCCGGCGGGTTGTTCGTGTAAACGGCCCGGCCGTAAATCCTGACATGGGGAATGCGGTAGGGACCGGTAATGTGGTGGCAGGCCCGCTCGAGAACTTGAGCCCCTAAGGAAGCATAGGCCCCCGTGTCGGCGGTAATCTCCGCCGTCATAGCCACCAGCCGGCCTTGGTCATCACAGCCGGTGGTAATCTTAATCTCCATAGCATGTCGCTTGGGGTGGACCAGGATGCTTTCCCGGCGCGTCAAGGTGATCTTGACCGGCCGTTTGGTCGCCCAGGCCAGCAGGGCTGCATGGTGCTGTACGCTTAAATCCTCCTTGCCCCCAAAGGCGCCGCCCACATATTGGTTGAGGACGCGCACTTTCTCGTGGGGCAGTGCCAGGAGGGAAGCCACCTGTTCCTGGATGTCGTATACGCCCTGGGTGCTGGTGTAAATAGTGATGCCCTCGTTCTCCGGTACGGCCACCGCACTTTCGGGCTCCAAGAAGGCATGTTCCGTAAAGGGTGTCCGGTAAGTCTGGGACACCACATGGGCGCATGTCCGGAGGGCTTCCTCGGGATTCCCTTTGCGGATGCTGGTTTCACTTAAAATGTTGCCTTTGGGGTGGAGGGACGGAGCGCCCGGCGCCAGCGCTTCAGCCGGACAGGTTACCGGCGTCAGCACTTCGTATTCCACTTTAATTTGCTCCACTGCCTTCCGGGCAGTCTCCCTATCTTCGGCGGCCACCAGGGCGATGGCGTCCCCCACATAGCGTACTTCTTCTCCCACGGCCACCAGGGCCGGCCAGTCCTTGAAAATATGCCCCTGGTAGCGCTGGCCCGGTATGTCCTCTGCTGTGAGGACCACTACCACACCCGGCATTTCCCGGGCGACGGTTGTATCCAGGGACACCACCCGGGCCCTGGCATAGGGCGGGCGGAGGACGGCGCCGTAGAGCATGCCGGGGAACATGAGGTCATCCACAAAGGTGGCCTGGCCTAAAGCCTTGACCGGCGCATCAGGCCGGAAGAAGCGCTTCCGCATGCCGGCAGCCTCTCCCTGACCGGGCGTGACCTCCCCCCTCAGGGCCCGGGCCGCCAACTGCACCGCCGCTACGATCTTTTGGTAGCCGGTGCACCGGCAAAGGTGAGCCCTGAAGGCCTGCTTAATCTCTTCCTCTGAAGGGCTGTCATTGCGATCCAGCAACGCCTTGGCTTCCATGACCATGCCGGGAGTGCAGAAGCCGCACTGGACCGCCCCGGCGGCGGTGAAAGCCCAGGCATAGATCTCCTTTTCCCGGGGAGTCAAGCCTTCTATGGTCAACACCTCTTGCCCGGCCGCCTTGGCCGCCGTAACGCGGCAGGCCCGCACCGGCCGGCCGGCCAGAATTACCGTGCAGGCGCCGCAAACCCCTTCTCCACACCCGTTCTTCGCACCGGTCAGCCGCAAATGATCGCGCAAAACATCCAGCAGTGTTGCCTCGGCCGGTACGTCTACCACCTTCGCCTCGCCGTTGACTTTTAGCTCCAGGCGCATCCTCGTCCCCCTCCTTCTAAATCGGCCCCGCCCAGGTTTCTAACGCATCGCCCGGATTTTCTCGTCGTACTCCTTTATCTTCGCATACTCGTCTTCCCAGAAGCTGGGGCTCCTCATGGAATCCAGGTATTCCTTGCTGTAACCGAAGGGGAGCCAATCCTTTTCCTTCTGGGCAAAGAGCCTTTCCTTGGCCTCGGGCTTCCGGAAATCGAAAATATATTCTTCATTGGCCCGCAGGAAAATATCCTGGTACCAGCGTTCCATCACAAAGTCGGTGATCTCCAGGGTGCGCTTCTCCAGGTCATCCAGGACGGAGCGATAACGGTCAAAACCATCGGTGGCGATGGTCACCACGTTGTCGCCGGGCCCCAGCCGCAGGAACTTGGCCATCTTTATGGCCCCCAGGACGTTGCAGATGCCCGAGATACCGAAGTGGTCCCTCAGCATTAGAGCAACCTCTTCTTTAACACCCATCTTGACCAGGATCTCGGTGCCGTCTTGGATGATTTTAAGCCCCTTGACGCAGTCATCGTCGTGGATGAGAACTACAAAGTCGGTATTGAGGACGTTGTGAATCAAGGTGCACATCTTGTCCCCGATGCCTTCAATGCGGTGCTGGCCGCGGCCACCGGTGGCAAGGGTAGCGCATTCGTAGGGTTCGAGGGCCGCCACCTTGCATTCGGGGAAGACTTTCTTAATCTCGTCTCCTGCGCCGATGGTGCCGGCCGAGCCCGGTGCGGAAACAAAGCAGGCAATACGTTCATTACCTATACCCTTTACGGCTTCAATGGCCGAGTTACCCGTTACATACCGGTGGAAACGGTAGTTGGGCAGGAGCTCAAACTGGGCTAATGGGAAGTTCTTGGGATCCTTTTTCAGCTCGTAGGTGCGCTGCAAGGTCAGGATAACGTCGGATTCCGTGCCCGGAGTCAAGTCCAACTCCCCGCCGTACTTGCGGATGCGTTCATAACGCTCATTGCTCATGCTGTCCGGCATGATGACAATGGCGCGGTATCCCATGAGACGGCAGATGTAAGCTACCCCGATGCCGAAATTTCCGGTGGACGGACCCAGAATGGTGTGCTCTCCCGGGCGAATAACCCCGTCCACGCAGCCTTCGATCAGGGTGGCATAAGCCGGCCCCACCTTGTGGGATCCCGAGGGGAAGTAGCGCCCCAGGAGGACTACGATGTTGGCGTCTACCCCGGTCAGCTCCGGCGGCAGCACCATTTTCCGTACCTGATTGTTCTCGTCCTTCCAGGTGATGTTGAAAAGATTGACGGGATCCAGCTCATCCTCCTTAAGAGCCTTTATCGCCCTCTGACGTACAGCCGGGTCGATCTTCTCCGGGTAAAGCATCTCCTCGTAGGTCGGCCCGAAGGGAATTCTACCTGCCACAATGCATCCCTCCACTTTATTTTGTTAAGTATAATATCAACACAGGCTTAAAACCTTAACTCTCATTTACGTAGTAATTCGACGAAGAGAAAATAATCCCTCCTTGTTTATTGAAAAAGTTGTTCAGCCTCCGGTTTCACCAGTTCGGCCGGTACCTGTCCTACGGCGACAATTTTATCCCTTTCCCGGGCGCACGGTAATTAGGGCCGCTCCATTTGAAAGTTTCCCCCTTAGGTGAGAAATTCCTCCACCCTGGGCTCTTACTAAGCTAATCTTGCTGTTAATATCCTCCAACAAAAAAGATATACCGAGATCCCTAGAGCTTCTGTGATGGCCTTAATAGTCAAGATGTTCGGAATTGATTTGCCTGTCTCAATTTGACTAATGGCGCTAGGGGACAGGCCTGTTAAACGGGCCAATTCACGAATGGAAAGCCCTTTGGCCAGGCGCTGCATACGAATAGTGTTACCTATATCCAAGATGCTTTCACCTCTAGTGAAGTATATTTTAAGTGAAGTTAACACCGGTTAGTATAACGTACAATGTTGCCCGTTGTAAACACGCAACTTAAGATCCATCTACTACGCTTTTGAGAAGCCTGACCAGTAGGAGTAGAGTGGGTATCGCTGCCGTCTTTAAGAGCGGTATCCCCTCCTTAAGTCAGGCAGCCGAATCCTCCTCATAACTTCAAGAGAAGTTCAGCAGTGGGGCCAATCACCAATCATTTGTCCCAATCCGTAGATGGGTTCAAGCACCAAGATGAGAGCGGGCCCTTTATCTTGAGGAAAAAGATAGAGAGGCTGTGTAGCAAACTTCATACTAATCATTTTGGCTCTTGATAATTATCCCGTGCCTGGTGGGCTATCCGGGCCGCAGCTGCCGCCGCTATGGCGGCAACCAGATCGTCCAGAAAGGTGTTGACCCTTTCACCCTTCTTTTGATTTATTTTTCCTATTATACCGGGTTTGACTTTATCGAGATACCCGAAGTTCGTCAGGCCTATGGAGCCGTAAATATTCACAATGCTTAGGGCCAGCACTTCGTCGATACCGTAAAGGCCGTCATCATGGCGCAGCATGCCGGACAACGGCTCCTCGAAAAGGCCTTTCTCCGCCATCTCGTCCAGGGAAACACCCGTAAAAACGGCATTTTGTACTTCCCGCTTCTCCAGCACCCGCTCTACGCTTTCCAGGCAATATTCATGTGTCAGGCCGGGGATATACTTTTTTTGTACAGTGTAAACGAGGGAAGCTATATCCTCCAGGGTAACCCCCCTCCGCTGCAGCCATTCAATGGTCAAATATTTTAAATTCAGGTTAAAAGCACATTGTTGCCTCTCCAAAGCCTTAGGTAAGCTCACCTTCTCCAGCCTCCTTTCGCCCTGTACGTAATATTTATATTATAACATAAAGCAGTAACCCGTGTTGCTCCAAATGTCCGGCCCGTTAAGGCCGACACTCCTCCTCTGATGGGTATGCGACCCGCCCGGCAGTTGCACCGTGGAGCTGACCAGCGCCGGTAAGAATAAGGCTGGGAAAAAATCAAGGGTCTGCGGGCGCAGGAACCCCGGGGGTCGGCCGGCAAATTATTGCGAGGGCCGGCAGCGAAAAAAATTGCCCCTGGTGGCTGTAGCCCAGGGGCCTAAGAAAGGCAGGCCGGGTAGGCCTAACTAAGATCTACGGTGAAAATTAAATCAGACCTGAACCAGCTCTCTGGTGTGCTCTGCTACCTCCGCGGGGTCCTTCTGCAGCCGGGCCACACCACTTGCCAGGGCTGCGCGGGCCACGGCCGCGGCCACCGCCGGGGCCACCCGGGCGTCGAAGACATCGGTTATGATGTAGTCGGGTTGCAGTTCCTTTTCATCCACCAGCCCGGCAATGGCATAGGCTGCAGCTATTTTCATGTCCTCGTTTATGTCCCGGGCCCTTACGTCCAGTGCCCCCCGTAACACTCCGGGGAAGGCCAGCACGTTATTGATCTGGTTGGGAAAGTCAGACCGGCCGGTACCCACGACCTTCGCTCCGGCGGCCTTGGCCTCCTCAGGGTATATTTCGGGTACGGGATTGGCCATGGCTAAAACAATGGCGTCCCTGGCCATGCTTCGGACCATTTCCCGGGTTACCGTACCGGCAGCGGAGAGTCCTACAAAAGCGTCGGCGCCTTTTAGGGCTTCCGCCAGGCTCTTAGCCTTCTCGCGATTGGTCTGGAGCGCTATTTCCTCCTTATAGGGGTTCATTCCCTCCTGCCGTCCGGCGTAAAGGGCCCCCCTCCGGTCGCAAAGTATAATCTCTTTAACCCCTAGACCCAGTAGGAGCTTGGTAGTGGCAATACCGGCTGCACCCGCCCCGTTGACTACTATTTTGAGTTCCTTTAGATCTTTCCCCACAACCTTGGCGGCGTTAATAAGGGCTGCGGCAACCACGATGGCAGTTCCATGTTGATCGTCATGGAAGATGGGGATATCGGTCTCTCTCTTCAGCCGCTCCTCTATGGCAAAGCAGCGGGGTGCTGATATGTCTTCCAGGTTAACCCCGCCCAGGCCGGGGGCCAGAAGTTTTACGGTTGCGACGATCTGGTCCACATCCTTGGTGGCCAGGCAGACGGGTATGGCATCCACTCCTCCGAAGGTCTTGAACAGTACACATTTGCCCTCCATCACCGGCAGGGCGGCCTCCGGGCCGATATCACCAAGGCCCAGCACTGCCGACCCGTCGGTTACCACGGCGACCAGATTGCCGCGGGAAGTGTATTCCCAAACGAGGTCGGGGTCGCGGTGTATTTCCTTGCATGGCTCGGCCACACCCGGAGTATAAGCCAGGCTCAAATCTTCGCGACTTTGCACGCGCACCTTGCTCATGAGGGCTATTTTCCCTTGATTCTCACGGTGTAAGGCTAGGGCTCTGGCTCTGATGTCCATTTCTCGTTTACCCCCTTACTCTATTTGGAATACCGGGCCTTGCCCATAAGGTAGGCGTTTTGGCCCCGGCTGTCAATACCTACTATGAGGGGAAAGTCCTCCACCTCGAGGCGGTAAATGGCCTCGGGGCCCAGTTCCTCGTAGGCCACTATCTCGGCCTTTTTGATCCTTTGGGCCAACAGGGCTCCCGCTCCACCCAGGGCCAAAAAATACACGGCACCCTTCTCCTTTATAGCCTCTACCACTTCGGGGCTCCTGTTTCCCTTGCCGATCATTCCCTTAAGCCCCAGCTGCCGTATCAAAAGGGGGGTATAAGGGTCCATGCGGCCGCTGGTGGTAGGACCGGCAGAGCCGATCACTTTTCCCGGCTTGGGGGGGCATGGGCCTACGTAGTAAATGATCTGCCCCTCCAAATCAACCGGCAATTTTCCCCCTGCCCGGTAAGTTTCCACCAACTTTTTGTGGGCTGCGTCCCTCGCGGTAAAAATAATCCCGCTTAGCGTCACCTGCTCGCCGGCCTCGAGTTTCTGGATGACCTCCAAACTAAGGGGTGTGGTAAGCCGGATCACAGTTATCACCTCCCCTACAGCAATGCTTCTGCATGACGCGTTGCATGGCACTGGATGTTTACGGCCACCGGTAAACTGGTTATATGGGTGGGATAAGTCTCTACGTGCACGTCAAGGGCCGTTATGCGGCCCCCAAGTCCCTGGGGCCCTATACCCGTATGGTTTATGCGTTCTAGAATCTCCCTTTCTAATTCCGCTATGTGCGCCTCGGGATGCCTCTTCCCCAGGGGCCGGAGGAGGGCTTTCTTGGCCAGAAGGGCTGCCATTTCAAAGTTCCCGCCTAAACCGACGCCCACGGTTATCGGCGGGCAGGGGTTGGCTCCTGCAGCCTCCACTACCTCTAAAACATATCGGATAACACCTTCTCTGCCGTCGGCGGGCCTCAGCATCTTCAACGCCGAGCAGTTCTCCGATCCCCCGCCTTTAGGTGCTACCGTGATCCTCAGGCCGGAGCCGGGAACGAGCTCTACATGAATTATGGCTGGCGTGTTGTCACCGGTATTCCGGCGAATCAGGGGATCGTTTACCACGGACTTACGTAAGTATCCCTTGGTGTATCCCCGGCGCACCCCTTCATTTATTGCCTCGTAAAGACTTCCTCCCTCGATGTGCACATCCTGGCCCAGCTCTACGAAAACTACCGCCATACCCGTATCCTGACAGATGGCCTCTCCCGTAGAGGCGGCCAAACTGGCGTTTTCCTGAAGCAGCCTCAAGATGTCTTTGCCTAAGGGCGATTCTTCTCGTGAGATGGCTTCCTCCGTAGCCTTCCACCAGTCGGCAGGCAGGGTGGTGCAGGCTTCAATACAAAGGCCCTCCACGGCATTGATTATGTCCTGGACGTGAATATTCCTCATATTTCCCCTTCACTCCTTTTCACCGTGGGCTCCGGCGCCTTGAGTATGCCGGGCAGGAGTTTCACCGCATGAGGGGGATCCGCCAGCCTGGCCCGTCCCTTCTTCTTGCCGAAAACGGCTTCCCGCTTCATAAGCTGGATGGCCAGGGCGGGGTCTACCCCCTTGGGGCAAACTTCAGCGCAGGCACCCGCCATGTGGCAGCGCCATAGACCGTGGAGAGTATCTACAGCAGCCATACGCTCGGTATCACCACCGTCCCGGGTGTCGGAATTATACCGGAAGGCCTGAGCCAACGCCTGGGGGCCTATGAATTCCTGGTCTGTAGCCACCGTAGGGCACGCTGCCAGGCACAGGCCGCACTTGAGGCAGTACGCGAACTGTAGATACCGTTCGAGCTCTGCCGGCGATTGGTGGTACTCCTTGGTCGGCCGGTCGAGCTCCACGGGGTCGTAAGGAATAATCCAGGGCCTTACCCTTTGGTGCTTCTCGAAGAGGGGCGCGAGGTCGACTACCAGATCTTTGATAACTTCATAGTTGGGTAGCGGCCTCACCTCTATGGTGTCTGTCGCCAAAGATGTGACCTGGGTTTCGCACGCCAGCCTTGGCAGGCCGTTAATGTACATGGCACAGGAGCCGCATATACCCATCCGGCAGGAGGCCCGGAAACTTAAAGTAGCGTCCAATCGCTCTTTAATGTAAAATAGGCAATCTAAAATGCTCATGCCCTGCTCTACGGGTACTTCATAGGTTTGGAAATAAGGCCTACCGTCTTTTTCAGGGTCATACCGCTGTATTTTGAAGACAGCCAATTATACTCCCCCCATGAGGCTGGACTTGATAACCACATAGGTCCCCCAAGTAAAAGCAATAAATCCAACGGCGATTACGGCCCAGGTAAGCATTCGCTGCCCGGGCGGACTCACAACTTCACTGAGAACAGAGCGAAGACCATATAGCCCGTGATAAAGGCTGAAGGCCAAGAGCAGGATGTAGGCCCCCACCCAGCCCCCACTTCTCCCCCTGGCCATAACCGCGCTATAGTCTAGGGGGTCAGGATTCGCCATCCCCAGGTAAGCCAGCAAAGTATCCAGATGCATGAGGAAGAGATGGGTACCCAAAAGAACGACCAGGCACGCGGCAGCTACTAGGGAAAGTATCCAGTAACGTGACTCCCGCAAGGATCTCCCCTCCTACACGAGAAAGAAGTCCACCCCGCTCAGGAGCAGCAGGACGGCGATTACAATCATTATTAAAATCATCAGGGGGCGTTGTTTCCTTACCGAGGAGACATAAGGGTATTCCTGGCGCCCGGGCGTCCCGATGCACATCCCCAGTTCCGTAATGATAAGGCGCAATCCGTTGGCGGCATGGAATATGGCTCCCGCCATGAGAACATACTCGCCCAGCTTGAAGGCCGGGCCCGAAAGGAGGGACATGGTCTGTTCCCAGGCGGCACCACCGTATATCCTGGCCGAGGTTACGCCAATATGCAGCAGAAGGTAAAGGATTAAGCCCAACCCGCTTATACGGTGCAGGAAGTAAAGGTAACGCTCTAAACCATAGTTCCCCGCATAAATCCAGCCTCTTATCCCCAGCCGGTTATTATACCGCCGCACTGTGCTCACCTCCTGTAACGGGTGTCCCCCTTAATATTTTCTTTCCGTAGGCTCCCAGATGGTTATGTTCACCGGAATGTACTCCAGTTTTGGCCCGGAAGGCGTGTAGTAGGCCAGGGTATGCTTAAGCCAGTTCTTATCATCCCTCTGGGGGAAGTCTCGCCTGGCATGGCCGCCGCGCGATTCTTCCCGGGCCAGGGCCCCGGCGGTTATCACCTCGGCCAGCTCCAGCATATTCTCCAGTTCTAGGTACGACACCAGATCTGTGTTATATATCCGGCTGCGATCCTTTAGCCCGCACCTGTGGAAGCGCTCTTGCAGTTCCTTTATCCGCTTTAAGGCCTTGGCCAAGCCCTCCCCGGTCCGGAACACTCCTACGTTGGCATCCATAACTTCCCGCAATTCGCGCCTTATGGTGTAAAGGTTTTCGTCCCCTTGACGATTGAGTATTTTCTCCATTACGCGATTCTCCTCATCGCGAGCCTTCTCCACCGGCAGCTCAGGTAACTTTCGTTCCTCCATGGCATATAGGGCTGCCTTCTTGCCGGTAATGGCTCCCCACACCAAGCACTCGGCAGTAGAGTTAGTCCCCAGCCGGTTGGCACCGTGGAGGGACACACAGGCTACTTCACCGGCCGCCCAGATACCGGGTACAGGGGCAGCGCCCTCTATGTCAACATGGATGCCACCCATGGAATAATGGGCCACGGGACGTACGGGAATCGGCTGCTCTATGGGGTCGAGGCCGGCAAACTTTATGGCTACTTCCCTTATTAGAGGCAACCTTTCATTTATCTTGTGCCGTCCCAAATGTCTTAAATCTAAGTGCACGTAATCCAGCCCCTGGGGTCCCTGGAAGCCGCGACCCGCCTCGATCTCCAACATCTCCGAACGGGATACAATGTCCCTGGGAGCCAGTTCCATCATCTTTTCGGCGTATTTCTGCATGAATCTTTCGCCCAGATTATTGACCAGATAACCCCCCTCGCCCCGAGCGGCTTCGGTAATGAGAATGCCCGAAGGCACCAGCCCCGTGGGGTGAAATTGTACGAATTCCATATCCTTTAATGGCAACCCCGCCCGGTAGGCTATGGCCATGCCATCTCCGGTCACCGTGTGGGAGTAAGTAGTAAAGCCGTATATGCGGCAGGCTCCTCCCGTGGCAATAATCAGGGCTTTGGACCGGAAGGCCAGAAACTCCCCGCTTTTTAGGTCTACGGCCGTGAATCCGCGGTATTGACCTCCTTCCACTAGCAAGGAAGTGGCCGTGCACTCTTCGTACCTCGTCACCCGGGGATATTTGAGCAGGGTATCGTACAGCGTATGCACCTCGAAGAAGCCCGTCTTGTCGGCGGCAAATACGGCGCGGGGAAAGGTATGGCCTCCAAAGGGACGCTGGGCGATCCTCCCGTCCTCTCTCCTCGCCCAGGGTATGCCCCAGTGTTCAAGCTGCAATATTTCTTGCGGTATGGTTCTTACAAAAAGCTCCACCGCATCCTGATCGGCCAGGAAATCGCTGCCCTTAACCGTATCCCAGGCGTGGAGTTCCAGGCTATCCCCTTCCTCGGGCCTCATAGCCGCCGCTGTCCCACCCTCTGCACAGACCGAATGGGGCCGCACCAGCTGGGTCTTGGCCACTACGGCTATATCGAGTTCACCCCGGCTCACCCTGGCCGCCTCAATGGCCGCCCTGAGCCCGGCAAGGCCCCCTCCGAGGATGACGAGGTCGTGTTCCACTATTCTCATACCCTACCACAATACCCTCCCTTCACGTGGGCCCCCCTTCTAGGGCGCTGCCTTCCCTAAACAAAAAGCCCGGCATACAGGACCGCGCTAGGGGCCGTCCTATACACCAGGCCTTACTTGCTCCCCCGAGGACAAAGCTGATTTATCCTCCGGCAAGTAAAGTGGCTGCTTTATTGGGTACGCTTATATATTTAATTCGCCGCATAAGAAAAAATCCCTTCTCCCTCCAACACCCACCGCTGCGCCGACGCGCCGACTCTCCCGCGCACTTCCTCAGCATGGGTGCTTCAATATTCAATGCCGGCTTGAGACGGTATGCCCTGGCGGAAGTGGTGTTTGACCTCCCTCACCTCGCTAACCATGTCGGCCCTTTCCACGATCCCGGCCGACGCATAACGTCCCGTGAGGACCAGGTTCACCCTTTCAGGCTTACTCGCCATTAACACCAGCACATCTTCTTCCCTTAAAAGGCCATAATCAACTGCGACATTGATCTCATCCAGAATAACAAGGTCGTACTCTCCCGACGTTATGGCCTCCTTAGCCAACTCCAGCCCTTCCCTGGCCAGCCTTACGTCTTCGGGTGCCGGATCCCCTTTCTTCACAAAGGTAGGAAGGCCCTTCTGCACCACGGTCAAACCGGGCAAGTAGGCAGCTGCTTTGATCTCCCCGTATTGGGGGCTGCCCTTCATGAACTGGATTATGAGTACCCGCTGCCCCTGACCTACGGCCCTCAAGGCCAGCCCCAACGCAGCGGTGGTTTTTCCCTTGCCGTCGCCAGTGTAGACCATTATCAGCCCTCTGCGCATTTCCTCGCCTCCCGTCGCCCGATATTACCCGGCCCCGGTCACCGGCCAGCACACCCGCCCTCAAAACGGACCGAGGGACAGGTAGTCCATATAACCCTTCAGGCTGTTATCCAAAAAGTACTTCTCCCTCTGTTGAATATCGGGTTCCAGCCGGAAAAAGCCCTGGAGCAAGGGGTCCCGGCGCAGTACTTCCTCCCGGAGAAGGCTCAGGAATTCCCCTTCCTCCCGGACCTCCAGGCGTTGGCCGACCGCGGCGATGATTTGTTCCCAGCGACATAGCTGCTGGCGGGCCAGTTCAAGGATTCCCTTGGCACCCCGCGCCCAGCCAAAGTGGCCAAAACAAAGGATGCTTTCGTCACCCGCCAGATCTAAGAGGGTGTCCAGGGAAGCCAAGGTCCGTTGCAGGAAGAACTTCGGGGGAGTAGCCGGCCGCAGATAATAGGCGTCTCCCAGATCCAGATACACCCCTGCAGCCTCCCCGGCAAAAATATATTCCCCCCAAAGGAAACTGGCGTGGTGGGGGGAATGGCCGGGGGTCTCGATCATCCTTATCCCCGGTACCCCCCCTATTAACTTCTCCCTTGGTACCGGCTTTAGGGGGCCATAGAGGTGGGCAAGGTCGCCCAGCACTTCCACACTGCCTTCCCACAGGCGCGCAGGGTCCTCTAAATGGCGCCGGGCCTTGGGATGGGCTAGGACGCGGGCTTCAGGGAAACACTCCACGAGGTCCCCTACAGCCCCGGCATGGTCCAAATGGATATGGGTTAAAAGGATGGCATCTACCCGGTTCACGCCCAATTCCTTGATGCCATCCAGCAGCTGCGGCAGCACGGCCGCCGGGCCAGTATCGATCAGAAATTGACCGCTACCAGTCCTCAGCAACCAGGAACTGAGGAATTTCCTGAAACCCTCCCGTTCCAGGCGCAACTCTATGAGGTACAGCTCGCCTTCCTGGCAGGTACCTACCAGCTCGGCCATGCTCCTTCTCCCCCTCACGTATTCCGGATATTGGGGCCCAGTCCTAGGCGGGGGTTCCCCTTCGGGCAAGGCCAAAAGACTGCCGTTGCTGGAGTTGCGGGGGTCTCCCGTACTTCGCCTCCAGAGCTTCTTCCACCTCCGGCGGCACTAAGCCCCGGACACACCCTCCTACAGCAGCCACCTGGCGCACCACTCGGGAACTCAAAAAAGAATATTCGGTGGCCGCCATGAGGAATACCGTTTCTATTTCGCCGGCCAGTTTTTTGTTCATCACCGATATTTGGAACTCTTGTTCGAAATCGGAAACCGCCCGCAGGCCGCGGATAATGGCGCAAGCCCCCTGGCTGGACGCAAACTCAACTAACAATCCCCGGAACGTCTTGACCTCCACCTGGGCCAGGTCTTTGGTCGCCGCCTGCACCAGCTCTACCCTCTCCCGGGCGGAAAAGAGGGCCTGTTTAGGAGGGTCCTGGGCCACGGCCACAATCACCTTGTCGAATAATCGGCAGGAGCGTCGTAGAATATCCAGGTGGCCCAGGGTAATGGGGTCAAAGGCGCCGGGGTATACTGCTATCCGCATGATCTTTAAGCTCTGTCGCCCCTCCTAATCAAGCATAACGGGAGGCACCCCCCTAGGGTCCCTCCCGACCACTGCCCAGGGAACCAAGTCCTCGGTCCGGCGAGAAAACTCTTATTCCCCTTCCCCCGTGTCTTTCCTTGGGGGGAAGATGCGGGTGAGGGCACTGATTAACAACATAAAGAGGAGGATAACCCCGAACATAGTAGGCAGGGCTATAGCCATAAGTTCCAGAGCCAGTCCTACAGTTCCCATTTTTAATCACACCTCCCTGAACCCAGTCGGCGGCGTATGCTCTAGCTTTTTGGCCCTCCCTTTAAATTATCCCAGCAACGCAGGTACTAGGGCCAGGACCAGGCCGCCCGCTATAATGGACCCGATCTGCCCGGAGGTATTGGCGCCTATGGCGTGCATGATAACGAAGTTGTTGGGGTCGTCCTTCAGGAGCAGCTTAGATATAACCCTGG
Organism: Thermanaeromonas sp. C210; assembly: GCF_013167955.1. Lineage (NCBI taxonomy): Bacteria > Bacillati > Bacillota > Clostridia > Neomoorellales > Neomoorellaceae > Thermanaeromonas > Thermanaeromonas sp. C210. Next base: position 616,436 of record NZ_BLWF01000001.1, on the reverse strand, counting down.
CGGACATGGGAAAGGCCGAGATGCCGCACGCGCCTATGGCAGGGTTGATCTTCTCCTTTAGGAAAAGGTTGAGGAGCTTGGCCAACAGCACCCCACCGGCGGTATCAAATATGAAGGCCACCAGCCCCAGCCCCATGACCATAAGGGTCTTCACATTTAAGAAGGCACTGGCCTCCATGGTCGAGCCAATGGTTATTCCCAAAAGCAAGGTTACCAGGTTGGCCAGCTCGTTCTCGGCCGCCTTGGCCAGCCGCTCTACTACCCCGGCCTCCCGCAAAAGGTTCCCGAACATGAGGGAGCCTATGAGGGCTACGCTGATGGGAGCGATGATCCCCGCCACTATGGTAACGACAATGGGAAACAGGATCCGGACGATCTTGGATACCGGTTTCCCTTCCCGGTAGGGCATGCGGATCATCCGCTCCTTCTTGCTGGTTAAAAGCTTAATTACCGGCGGCTGGATGATGGGTACTAGAGACATATAGGAGTAGGCGGCTACGGAAAGGGGACCCAAGAGTTCCTGGGCAAATTTGGTGGCTACGTAGATGGTGGTGGGGCCGTCCGCCGCACCTATGATCCCTATGGAAGCCGCCTCCTTAAGGTCAAACCCTAAAAGGGCGGCCAGTACTATGGTGGCAAAGATGCCGAACTGCGCCGCCGCCCCGAAGATCATCATCAGGGGATTGCGGAGCAGCGGTGTAAAGTCGCACATGGCCCCTACGGCTATGAAGATCAGGATGGGAAACAGTTCGGTGATTATGCCTGCATGCAGTAGAATGGTCAAGAACCCTTCTTCGCCCACGGCCGACGAAAAGGGAATGTTGGTGAGGATGGCCCCAAAGCCCATGGGCAGAAGAAGCAGGGGCTCGTAGTCTTTGGCTATGGCCAGGTAGATCAATATGCCCCCGATGACAAACATGATAACCTGCTGGGGTGTAAGTCCCGTCAACCCCATCAACAGCTCTTGCATACTGGTCACCTCAATCCCTTAAGCTAACTGCTATTCAATAATCCTTTAGCCCGGCGGGGCGGTTTCCCGCCCCGCCTAAGCTCCACCCTCTTACTCCTTACAACCCTAAAATACCGAAGAACAACAGGCACATGACCCCGCCCACCAGGGACATGGACAAGCCCCAGATGAGGAGGTTGCGGAAGAGCCGCGCTTTGTTCTCATGCTCACCCGCACAGGCTATGCAGAGGGCTCCCAGGGTGGATAAGGGGGAGGTATCCACCAGGTGGCTGCCAACGTTGATACTGGAAATCAGGGCTACTGCATGGTCCACCGTCTCGGGCAGGCCCATCAGGCCCAGCTTCTCGATCAAGCCCGGAACCAGGGGCAGGAACATGGGCATGACTACCCCCGAAGAGCTGGAGTAGGCGGAAAGGATGCCGTCGATCAGGGCCACCCAGAAGTGAACGGTTAGGGGGGTGGATATAGCTCCGATCATATCCACCAGTACTTTTAAGCCCCCGGTCTTGTCCATTACTTCCACCAGGACGGTGACGCCGCATACCAGGATGAGCACAAACCACGGTACGCGCTTAACGGATTCTCTTACACTGGCTACGTTGCAAAGGATCAGGACGGTCGATATTATGAAAGCTATAGCCCCCACATCGGATAACATGTTAAGGGCCCATGTGGGCAGGACGGCCTTTACCGCCGGGAAGCCGGGCAATAAGACCAGCAGAAGGAAGGCAATTATGCCTCCCAGGGTGATCCACTGCTCGCGGGTAAAGGGTTCCGGCCGCGGTGCTATCTCATCGATGTTCAGGGAAGAGCCCCGCTGCCTCCGCATCCACGCCAGCCCGCCTAACAGCAAGAACCCGCCCACATTGGTGATGCCCTGGGCTATTACGGAGTTAAAGTAAACCTTCCATTCGATGCCCAGTACGTCCCCAGGGTTAATACCCAACTGGGGAGCCATCTTGTTTATGATACCCAGGGAGATAATACCGGTAGGCGCAAAGGGTGAGAAGGCTGCCGCGTTGGCCGCACCCACCACCAGAAGGGTCATCAAAAAGGCGCTCATGCCTATGCGCCCCGCAATGGCCATGGCCAGAGGCGCTATCATGGCCGTGGTGGCAATGTTCCCCGGCCCTATGGTGGTTATGATGACCACGATGATAAAGATAATCCATGGTATTAAAGCCGTGTTGCCCCGCGCCAGACGCACCGCATAGGCCGTAAGCTTCTCTAAGGTACCGTTCTCCTGGGCCATGCCAAACAGAAAGGTTACTCCCAGAAGGATCATGAACAAGGAGGTGGGCCACATCTTCAGTATTTCGGCACCCTTTAGGCCGCCCCACCCCGCACCCACTATGAGGGCAGCGCCCACGGCCAGTAGCCCCGGGTTCCATTCCTCCCGCAGACAGCTAACTATTACCACTATTATCAGGGCTACCAGTGATAACAAGGCCGCAGTAGTCAAGGGAAATACCCCCCTTTGCTAAGTGTTGACTATCTTTTCTTGGTGTGAAAATCCCTATAAGGGTAAATTCTTTAGGATTTCCTTTTTTTCGGTGTAATTACTCCTTCTGCCTCCAGTTCCTTAAGCTCCGCCTCACTGTAACCTATTTCCTGCAGTACCTCGTAGGTGTGCTGCCCCAGGGTAGGAGCCGGCCGCACTATAGCTCCCGGCGTACGGGATAGCTTGAAAGGCGTCCCCGCCATCCATACCGGCCCCGCTACCGGGTGCTCTACGGGTACGATCATCTCCCGATGCCGTATCTGCGGGTCGTGGAATACCTGGCTTACGTCCTGCAGCGGACCACACGGTACCCCCGCTCCCTCAATAACGGACAGCGCCTCCGCCGTGGTGTATTCTGCAAAGATGGAGCTTAATATGGGATAGAGTTCGTCCCAGTTCTGGGTCCGCAAGGGATTGGTCTTAAACCGCGGGTCCTCTATCAGGTCTTCCCGCTTGACCGCCTGGCAGAATTTACGCCACAGATTGTCGTTCCCTACGGCAATGACTACGTACCCGTCCTTGGTCCTTAGGGTGGTAAAGGGGGTGATGGAGGGATGCCGGTTCCCTATGGGCTTCGGTACCTCACCTCCTACGCTGTAGCGCGCTATGGCATTCTCTAAAATCGCTACCTGACAGTCCAGCATGCTGATGTCTATATACTGTCCCTTACCGCTCCGCTCCCGCTCAGCCAGGGCCGCTAATATGCCTATTACGGTAAACAGCGCCGCCGTGATGTCCCCTATGGAGGCGCCTACCCTCGTCGGCTCGCCCCCAGGCTGACCGGTTATGCTCATGATCCCCCCCATCGCCTGGATGATTATATCGTAGGCAGGACGCATCCGGTACGGCCCCGTCTGGCCAAACCCCGAGCAGGAAGCATAGATCAACCGCGGGTTTAGGGGCGCCAGTTCCTCATAGCTAATCCCCAGTTTGGCCGCGGTCCCCGGCCGATAGTTCTCTACCAGGACGTCCGCCTCTTGCACCAGCTTCTTTAAAATCGCTACCCCACGAGGATCTTTAAGATTCAGCACCACACTCCGCTTGTTGCGGTTGATGCTCATGAAATACGCGCTTTCCCCTTTGACAAAGGGTCCGTAGTTCCTGGACTCGTCCCCCTCCGGAGCCTCGATCTTTATTACGTCCGCTCCTAGGTCCCCTAATATCATGGTGCAAAGGGGTCCCGCCAGCACCCGCGTCAGGTCTATCACTTTTATCCCCGCCAAAGCTTTCTCCATGACCTTTTGCCTCCTCATAAATTTATTATGGTTTGTTATTTTGTCTTCTGCTGAGGCCGGTATCCGGCCCGTACATTCTCCTTCGCGCAGCCTCCAATGTTTTCCCCTCTCTAGGCTAGGGATATCAGGGGCTCGCCTACGTTGACGCTGGCTCCTTCATTCACGTGAACTTCCTTTACCTTGCCGTCGGCAGGCGCCACGATTTCGTTCTCCATTTTCATGGCCTCCAGTACCATGAGCACCTGGCCCTTCTTTACGGCCGCACCCGCCTTTACTTTAACGGCCACTACTTTGCCCGGCAGAGGCGCGGTAATTACATTCCCGTTGCCGGCCGCCGCCTTAGCCGCAGGTGCTGCCGCCGGGCTCGGAGCCGCAGCCGGTGCCGGGGGAGCTGCCGCCGCAGGAGCCGCCTCTACCCTGGCCACCGGAGCCCCCGCCGCCGAAACACCACTTCCCTCCCTCTTCTCTTCTACGGTTACTTCGTAACGCTGGCCGTTGACATGGATGATGTAGGTTTTCATCATTTTCCCGACCTCCATCTCAGGTTCACTGGTAGGTTGCTGTGAAGTTCCTGGCGCCCGCTTAAGACCCAGGAACTAACTGTACCCCTATCTAAACGCGTCCAAACTGTAGCAGTACCGCCTTCCTGACCAGCGGCTATGGCCGCCGCTATTACGGCCACCAGCTGGGGGTCTACTCCCTCCACCGCCGCCGGCTCTACTGCCTCCTCTCCTACTCCCTGCACCCTCCCCTCCTCCGGAGAGGCTACCCCCTCCCCGCTAGGCATATCCCGTCGCTGCGCCCACGAACCAATCAGGATGCCTATTACGGCCAGGGCTATCAGGGTCATCAGTCCTGCATATGGCATGCTATCTCACCTCACAGGGGGATGTTACCATGCTTCTTGGCCGGCCGCGTCTCCCGCTTGGTCGCCGTGAGTTCTAAGGCCTGCACCAGGTACCTCCGCGTCTGCCGCGGGTCGATTACGGCGTCAATGTATCCCCGCTGGGCCGCTACGTACGGGTTCGCAAAAAGTCCCCGGTATTCCGCTATCTTCTCCTGCCTCGCCTTCCCAGGATCAGCCGCCGCCTCGATCTCTTTGCGGAAGATGATGTTGGCCGCCCCCTCCGGCCCCATTACTGCTATCTCCGCGCACGGCCATGCATATACTACGTCCGCACCCAGGTCCCGGCTGCACATGGCCAGGTACGCCCCACCATACGCCTTCCGCACTATGAGGGTGATCTTGGGTACTGTGGCCTCGGAATACGCATGGAGCATCTTCGCCCCGTGCCGGATGATCCCCCCGTATTCCTGGTTCGTCCCCGGCAAGAACCCAGGTACGTCTACATAGTTGACGATGGGTATGTTGAAGGCGTCGCAAAACCGTATGAACCGCGCCGCCTTGTCGGAACAGTTGATGTCTAAACACCCCGCCATGTACGCCGGCTGGTTCGCTATAATCCCTATTACTCGACCGTTAAGACGCGCAAAGGCGGTTATGATGTTGGGAGCGTAAAGGGGTTGTACTTCAAAAAAGGTCCCTATGTCTACGCTCCGGGTGATGACTTCCCGCATGTCATACGCTCTGTTGGGATCTTCAGGTACTACCTCTAATAAGCCTTCATCCTCCCGCCCAGGGTCATCTCCTGTGTCCTTAAACGGCGGGTCTTCCATGTTGTTGCTGGGTAAATAGCTCAATAGGGTCCGGATAAGGCTGAGACATTGGTCTTCGTTTTCGGCTGCAAAATGCGCTACGCCGCTGGTCTGGTTGTGGGTTAGGGCTCCCCCCAACTGCTGGGCACTTACTTCTTCCCCTGTTACGGCTTTGATTACTTGCGGCCCGGTGATGAACATCTCGCTGCTGCCCTGCACCATGAAGATAAAGTCCATTAGCGCCGGCGAATACACCGCTCCCCCTGCACACGGCCCCATTATGGCCGCTATCTGCGGCACTACACCAGACGCCAGGGTGTTCCGGTAGAATATCTGCCCGTATCCGCTCAGGGCATCAACGCCTTCTTGTATCCGCGCACCCCCAGAGTCGTTTAGCCCGATTACCGGCATCCCTACTTTCATGGCCAGGTCCATTATCTTGCATATCTTCTTGGCGTGCATCTCCCCTAAGGACCCGCCCAAAACGGTAAAGTCCTGGGCAAAAACCGCCACCGGACGCCCTTCAACCGTCCCTACCCCAGTCACTACACCCTCTCCAGGCGCCTCCACCTTCTCCATCCCAAAAAGGGTGCAACGATGGGTGACAAAGGCGTCTACCTCTTGAAAACTACCAGGGTCTAAAAGTGCTTCTAACCGCTCCCGCGCCGTCTTCTTCCCCTGCTGGTGCTGCTTCGCTATCCTCTTCTCCCCACCACCAGCTTTAACTTTGGCCGTACGCTTTTCTAGATCCTGTAGGAGTTGCTCCATGCTCATAGGCTCTCTACCTCACTTCTCTTCCCGCTGGGAAATCTCCAACAACACACCGGTCGTAGCCTTGGGATGAACAAAGGCAATTTGCGCCCCGCCTGCGCCGTAGCGCGGTTTCTCATCGATCAGGCGAATACCCTTCTCCTTTAATTCGCCCAGGGTTTCCTCTATGTTTTCCACCCGCAGGGCTATATGCTGGATACCGGGACCCCGGCTGGCGATGAATTTGGCAATGGGACCCTCGGGGTCGGTGGATTCCAGAAGTTCGATCTCGCTGTCGCCCACGGGCAGAAAGGCCACCTTGACCTTCTGTTCGGCCACCTCCTCTATCCCCGTGCATTTCAGCCCCAGCACCCCTTCGTAAAACTTGAGGGCCTCCTCGAGGTTGGGAACCGCTATGCCGATGTGGTCAACCCTCGTTACCTTCATGGTTACAGCACCCTCCCATCAGTGTTTATATTAAAGTTAAATTCTAGCCCTGGTCCTTGGCCCGCAGTATCTTATCCACCAGCCTTTCAGCGGCACTATAGGGGTCCAGCCGCCGGTTGTAAACTTCTTCTATTAATTCATCCACCCGGACCTCTCTCTTTAACCAGGCCAAGACCATCCGTTCCGCTCGCTCTATGACCTCCTCTTTAACCCTCTGCTGGCGTAGGGGCTCCAGGAGACCGGACTGCTCCAGAAAGGATCGATGTTGCATTATGGCATGCCACAACTCCTCTACTCCTTCTCCCCGCCATGCCACAGTCTTTAGGATAGGCGGCTGCCAGCCTTCCTGTTTGCTCCCCTGTTCCAGGGCCGTCTGAAGGTAGCGCACTACCTGGTCTGCATCGCCCCGGTCCGCCTTGTTCACCACAAAAATATCGCCGATCTCCATTATGCCGGCCTTGGCCGCTTGAATGTCATCCCCCAGGCCCGGCACGGTTACCAGTACAATGGTATCAGCCACCCGTGCAATATCCACCTGGGTTTGCCCGGCCCCCACGGTCTCTACCAGGAGATAATCGCAGCCAAAGGCATCGAGAACTACCAGGGCATCCCGCACGGCCCACGAAAGGCCGCCCAGCTGGCCCCTCGTTCCCATGCTGCGGATGAAGACCCCAGGGTCCAGGGCTAGGTCGTTCATCCGCACCCGGTCTCCCAGCAAGGCCCCGCCGGTGAAGGGGCTGGTGGGATCAACCGCCACCACCCCTACCCGGTAGCCCTTCTGCCTCATGTGTTTCACCAGCACATCCGTCAGGGTGCTCTTTCCGCTGCCGGCCGGCCCTGTTATGCCCACGATGTAGCCGTGGCCACCCTGCCCATAAAGCTCCTTGAGCAGCTCTACACCGGCGGGTTCTTCGTTCTCGATGAGGCTGATTATCCGGGCGGCCGCCCTCTTGCTGCCTTGACGAAATTCCCGGAGCAATTCTTCGTTCACTAGTACCCCTCTCCTTTACCCAGTGCGCCAGCCTTCGGCAGTCCGATCCCTGATCCGGCTGCTGGCTCCTCCCCTGTTTATAACCCCTCGGCCCCGGACTACTTAGCCCGTTCACCCACCTTCTCCCTAATGAATTGTGCAATGGCGCTGGTAGGTGTGCCGGGACCAAAAATAGCCGCTACTCCTTCTTTTTCTAGGATGGGAATATCTTCTTCAGGTATAATACCTCCGCCGATTACCAGCACCTTATCTCCAACCTGCTCCCGCAACAGCTTGACAACTTTGGGGAACAGGTATAGGTGCGCCCCTGACAGGAGGCTTAACCCTACCACGTCTACGTCTTCCTGGATAGCCGCCGCAACGATTTGCTCCGGCGTCTGGCGTATGCCGGTGTAAATCACTTCCATGCCCTCATCCCGCAGCGCGCGGGCTATTACTTTGGCCCCGCGATCGTGGCCATCCAAGCCCGGTTTGGCAATGAGTACCCGGATCTTGCGCATGCCTTGTCCCTCCCTTGTTTCCTCTTTATAGGCTATCCGGCGCCCGATATTCGCCAAAGACTTCCCGCAGGACTCCACAAATCTCGCCCAGGGTCGCATAGGCTTTAACTGCTTCATAAATGGCCGGCATGAGGTTGTCGTCACTCGAAGCTACCCGCCGTAGCTCTGCTAAGCTTTGCTCGACTTTTTGGTTGTCGCGGCGGGCTTTAAGCTCCTGCAGTCTCTTCTTCTGGGCTTCTCCTACGGCCGGATCCACCTTCAGCAGGTTCTTCGGAGGCTCTTCTTCCATCTGGAACTTGTTGACGCCCACCACGGTGCGCCGGCCGCTCTCTACTTCTTTCTGGTACCGGTAGGCGCTGTCCTGGATTTCCCGCTGGATGTAGCCCTGTTCAATGGCTTTTACTGCCCCGCCCATAGCATCGATCTTGGCGATATAATCCTCCGCCTCTTTCTCCAGCCGGTTGGTAAGGGCTTCAATGTAGTAGGACCCTCCCAACGGGTCGATGGTATCCGCCACGCCGCTCTCATAGGCAATAATCTGCTGGGTGCGCAGGGCTATGCGAACGGCCTCTTCGCAAGGCAGAGCCAGGGCCTCGTCGTAGGAATTGGTGTGCAGGGACTGGGTACCTCCCAGCACTGCCGCCAGAGCCTGAATGGTCACTCTAACGATGTTGTTCATGGGCTGCTGGGCCGTCAAGGTACACCCCGCCGTCTGGGTGTGGAAGCGGAGCATCATGGACCGCGGGTCTTTGGCTCCAAACCGCTCCTTCATGATCTTGGCCCACAGGCGACGGGCCGCCCGGAACTTGGCTATCTCCTCGCAGAAGTCATTGTGGGCGTTAAAGAAGAAGGATAAACGAGGAGCAAATTCGTCTACGTTTAGGCCGGCCTTAAGGGCTGCCTCTACGTAGGCAATGCCATCGGCCAGGGTGAAGGCCACTTCCTGCGCTGCCGTGGCGCCTGCTTCCCGTATATGGTAGCCGCTAATGCTGATGGTGTTCCACTCGGGAAGTTCCTTAGAGCAGAAGGCAAAAATGTCTACAATCAGCCGCATGGAAGGCTCCGGAGGAAAGATATAGGTACCCCGCGCCGCATATTCCTTTAGGATGTCGTTCTGGATGGTGCCGCGCAGTTGATGGAAGGGTACCCCCTGTTTCTCCGCCACGGCCATATACATGCATAAGAGGACCGCTGCCGGAGCATTGATGGTCATGGAAGTGCTGACTTTGTCAAGGGGTATTTCGTTAAAAAGTACCTCCATATCGGCCAGCGAATCGATGGCTACTCCTACTTTCCCTACCTCGCCTTCGGCCATGGGATGATCAGAATCGTAGCCGATTTGGGTCGGAAGGTCAAAGGCTACGCTCAACCCCGTCTGCCCCTGAGAAAGCAGGTACTTGTACCGACGATTCGATTCTTCGGCCGTACCGAAGCCTGCATACTGCCGCATCGTCCACAGGCGACCCCGGTACATGGTGGGCTGCACGCCCCGGGTATAGGGATATTCACCTGGAAAACCCAGGTCCCTAAGGTAATCCAGTTCACTTACCTCCGCTGGAGTGTAAAGCCGCTCCACCGGATAGCCGGACCCAGTAATGAATTCTTCATGCCGTTCCGGACGTTTGGCCAGAACCTTCTGCACCCGTCCGGTGTCCCAGGCCTCCTTAGCCGTACGAATGGCTTGTAGGGCTTCTTCTTTTAACATGCCTATCTTCCCCCTTCCTCTTTAGACGGTGCCGCGCCTGCCCCGGAAGGCAGCGCCATGTCACCGGTTTCCTCAAAGCGAACATGCCAGGACAGGGCCTCCGCTAGGTTATGCGGAGTATGCCCGCCCTTCCGTATGGCCTTCTCCAAATACTCCTCCAGCCATGGACGGTACTTAGGGTGGGCGCACTTGTTAATAATCTCCCGCGCCCTCTCCACCGGGCACTTGTTGCGCAAATCGGCAACTCCCCATTCGGTTATGACGACGTGTACTTCATGTTCAGTGTGGTCTACATGGGATACCATGGGAACAATACAGGAAATAGCACCTTTCTTAGCGGTTGAAGGCGTTGAGAAAATGGAGAGATAAGCCGAGCGGGAGAAATCTCCCGAACCGCCTATACCGTTCATCATCCTAGTACCCATAATATGGGTAGAGTTAACATTGCCATATATGTCTACTTCTATAGCCGTGTTCATGGCAATAACCCCTAGGCGCCGCGCGATTTCCGGATTATTGCTGATCTCCTGGGGCCGCAGGATGATTTTCTGGCGGTAGGTCTTCAAATTATCGTAAAAGCGCTTCAAACCTTCTTCCGAAGGCGTAATGGAAGTGCCGGATACAAAACGCATTTTGCCTAAATCGATAAGGTCAAAAACGGAATCTTGTATAACCTCGGAATAAAATTCCAAATTGGTAAAGTCTGATTGGGCCAGTCCCGCCAGCACCGCGTTGGCTACACTCCCTACGCCCGACTGCAGCGGCAGGAGGTTGGCAGGCAAACGCCCTGCTTTGATTTCGTGCTTGAAAAAGTCGATTAGATTTTCGGCCATTTGTCTGCTGATGTCATCTACCGGTGCCAAGGGGCGCACGTTATCTTTAATATCGGTAAACACAATGGCTACAATTTTATCGGGGTCGCAAGGTATATAGGGGGTACCGATGCGGTCATCCACTCGGGTCAGCGGTATGGGCTGCCGTCCCGGCGGATCGGCGGGTACATAAATATCGTGCATACCTTCCAGCTCTAAAGGCTGGCTCGTGTTGATCTCCACAATGACCTTGTCCGCCAAGCTCACAAAGGTGGGAGTATTCCCTACCGAGGTACTGGGAATGAGATGACCTTCCGGGGTGATAGCTACTGCTTCCACAATGGCCATATCCAGGTGGCCCAAAAAACCATAGCGGGCTTGCTGGGCTACCTGACTTAAATGCATGTCTATATAAGAAACTTCCCTTTTGTTAATGGCGTCGCGCATGGAGTTATTGGTCTGGTAGGGTAACCGTCTGGCCACCACTCCCGCCCGCGCCAAGGCGCCGTCCAGCTCATCCCCTACCGAAGCCCCCGTCCAGAGGCTGATCTTGATTTTCTCCTTGCTAGCCCTGTCGGCCAGGGCAAGGGGCACCGCCTTGGGATAACCCGACGGGGTAAATCCGCTGGTGGCGACGGTCATACCGTCTTTGATCAGCTCGGCCGCCTCCGCAGCCGACATAACTCTGTTGAGTAAATCCCGCCGTCGAATACGGCTTTCTTCCATGGCAGCCGTCCCTCCCTCCTCTAGCAAAAGGATAACCCATGGTCTTAGAGATAATACCTCCAGTTCTCACCTCCCAAGGGTCCAACTTCAGGTTTTCCCACCGATGAGGTGGCAACCTTCTACAAAAAGAAAGACCTGCCTTAGAGTAATAAGCTTTCACTCTAAGCCAGGTCTTGCCTGCGAACTAGCGAGCAAGGCCTTTGCCCACCTGCAGACAAAATGGCTTTCTCGCATCTTTAAGCCCGATCTTCTCTCTGTTCTAAGCACCTTCCCTGGCGGTAGGCGACCCACTTTTCGTATATGGACCGGAAGGCCGCTACTACCGCTTCACGTGCGCTCCCGCAATACCTCCGCTCGATCCTCTCCGTCAAAGGGTCAATCCCGTCACTTAGCTTGTAACCCACAACGGCCTTGCGGATAATTTTGCGCGTTATATCAGGTACTAGGCTACAATCAACGTCTACGATTTCGCCGTCCTTCGGCTTGACTTCTACTGCTACCCCCACAACCTCATAGAGCTTATATGCTGTAATGGTGGAAGGGAGCCGGGCATACCCCGTTATCAGGATGGTTTCCTCCTCCTGCGTCGTCATGCATCGCTCCCTTCGGCTTTGCTTACATCTCAAAAAGAAAGACCCGTCCGGGTAAGGACTCCTCTCTCTATCCCGGCCAGGTCCTGTTTGCGTTCATGGATAAGGAGTACTTATCCACTTGCAAGCAAGATGACCACTTGTTCCGTTCTTCACTTTTTCTGTTTACAGCATAGCACCGTTTGCTTGCCGTGTCAAGAGCTTTTTACATTTTTCATCATAATATAAAATTCCCGGAGGCGCTGCCTTCCCTATAATGCTCTTCCCTGCCGGTAAGCAACGTACTTTTCGTGTATCGCGCGAAAGGCCATCACTACTGCTTTACGGGCGCTACCACAGTAACGCCGTTCGATCTTTTCCACCAGCTCTTCGATACCATCACTTAACCGGTAACCCAAGGCTATTTCCCTTACTATTCTGCGGGCCACACTCGTAGCCAAGCTACAGTCAACATCTAAAATCTCTCCATCACTGGGCCTGACTTCTACCGCTACACCTACAACCTCATAGAGTTTATATGCTGTGATGGTGGAAGGTAGCCTGGCGTAGCCCGTAATCAAGATAGTTTCCTCTTCCTTGCTCGTAAGGCGTCACCTCCCCCGGGAACAAATCATTATATGAATATAATATCGCCCATTATTACTTGTCCAAAACCGAAAGTCCAATTCCTCAAGACAAAGATTAAGCCCCTGTTCCCCTCCCGTATGATTAAATTAGGGGCATGCAAGGGGCATGTCTTCGGTTCCTTTACCTTCGCTTTAAAACTAACATTGTTGAACCCTTTTGTCAATCCTCTTCTATATTAGTCCAGTTTAGGATCCCTTTTTTGCTTCCTACTCCCTTACGTGCACCCTTTTCCCTAGGACTAAGGTGAGGATAGACTTATAATCCTGCGATTCTGGAAAAACAAAATAGCTTCCAGGACTCCTCCGGCTATGGCCCGCGCCTTGTCGGAGATGGTAAAGCAATGCTCCCGTTGTGCCCGGGGATCCACATCCCCTACCTTCATGCCTGGGGTAACCCGCAAGCCGTCGTGCAGCATCCCGCGCAGGATCCCGTCTATAGCGCTCACCACCGGTACTCCTTCAACGGTTGCTACTACTTCCCCCGCCTGGACCCAATCCCCGATCCTTTTAAGCCCCTGAAATTTTCCCTCCGCCGGAGCCCTTATTACCCGCTCCGAGCTGTAGCCGCCCACTTCGCCGGGTACTCCGGTATTGGGTAAAGCCTCACCGTGGAAAATAACGCGCCCCAAGTAATGGCCCCGCATGGTTTCGATGACCGCATGGGCATCGCGGCCAGCCCGGAAGCCGGGTCCCAAGGCTATGACTATGGGGGCTTGATCCATAGACGTTCCTACGTTGGTTTTGGCCATGATGGCGTCGACCACCACCTGCGGCCGCAGTTCATTGACTACGCCGGCTTGGGGATCGACCAGGACGGCCACCTCGTCCCGGGAAGCCACCTGCCATGCTTCTTCGCCATCCCTTACCAGCCTTCCTCGAAGACCTTCTATCTCTACCACACCCTCATAAACGGCTTCGGCAAAGGCTACCGTCCGCCTTATCACTGTAGGCTGAGGTATTTCGGTCATGATTATTTGAAATCCTGCCCGCCATAGGCGGTGCGCCACGCCGCTGGCCAGATCCCCGGCTCCCTTGATGACCACCAGGTTTTCCCGGCCCATAAGCCTATTCCCCTTCCTCTATCTTTGTTCCCTCCACCCAGCGCCGGTAATCGGCGGGGGTATCGATATCGTAAGTTACACCGGGGCAATCCACCGGCACTAGGCCCACTTCTTCCGGACGGAGTTCAAAAAGGGAGCGAGCGCCTTGGTCACCCTGGAGACGGCTAAGTTCTTCCCAGAGGTCGCTGTCCACCAGCACCGGGTTGCCCCGCCTCCCCCCGTACCAAGGGGCTACCAGCTTCTTGCCGCAACGCACGTAAGCATCCGCCAAAGCCCTAAGGACGGAGGGAGTGATCCCCGGTTGGTCCGCCAGGATAAACAGGGCACCGGTGGCACCGGGGGAAAGGGCCGTCAACCCGGCTCGCAGAGAAGTGCTCATGCCTTCCCGGTAGGCAGGGTTGTAGACCAGATTTACCGGGTACTGTTGCAAAGTCCCGGCTATTTCGCTAGCCGCGTGGCCGAGGACGACGGCCACTTCGCCCAACTCCGACGCCAGAGCCACTTCCACAACGTGCTGCAGCATGGTCTTGCCCCGCCAAGGCGCCAGCTGTTTGGGCGCGCCGTAGCGCTGGCTTTCACCGGCCGCCAGGATTATTGACCCCACGCGGCCGGCAGGGAAACCGGGGGACCGCAGGACCTGCCTCACCGGGGCCTGGGTCCTTACCGCCCCCAGGACCACCATCTCGGCACCTCTCTCCAACAGTTTACCGGCCAGGAGCCTGCCGGCCCTCTGGGCGGAATCCTCCTCGGCCTGGTTCAGAAGCACCGCCCAGCGGGCTCCGGGAGGTACTCCTTTGCGGCCCCCCTGGGGGTGGGTTAAGAGGTGGGCAGCCAGCTCAACGTCGACCTGGCGAGGTACTTCTTCTGCTCCCCATAGGCTCGGGATAAGTTCTGCGCGGTGCACCCACGGTTTCGCCGGGAGGTGACCCATGACCTCCAATCCCATAACCGTAACTACCAGGGTGGTCACCGCGGGAATAACCGGCTCATGGGCCGCCGGTACCTTGAGGAAGGCTCCGGCTGCTCCGTCCCCTTCGATAAGGATGTAGTCCGCCGGCAGGCCGGCAAGGCGGGCGACGGCTTCCGGAGCCACTCCCAGGAGCTTACCCTCGGCCCCTAGGCCCCGTCCGCAGGTCACCAGGGGGGAACGGGCAAGCTCGGCTGCCACCCCGGCCACCAGCTCGGCAATATCCGCCCGGCACAGGGGTTCCGCGAGAACGCGGGCCTGTTCTGCCAGCATTTTAGTTGTGGTTGTGGCTATCACCCGTTTGCCCCGGGCCACCAGTTCCCGGGCCAAACAAATAAGGGCAGAGGTCTTACCCCCTGCCCCCACCAGAGTAACTATTTCCTTCTCACCCAATCCCAGACCGGCCTGGAGCTCCATGGGAGGGTTCCCACCACCCAAAGGGCTAAAATAGAGGAGGAGTCATAGCCGATAAAAACACCAGTTCTTTATCTCCGGGATTCCATAGCTTGTGGGGGACGGCGGCATAGTAATAAATACTATCTCCTTCCTCCAGGCGGTAAACTTCTCCTCCGATCTCGATTTCCATACAACCCTGCAGGACCACAATACACTCTTCCCCCGGGTGGGAGAGCGGTTCGTCGCAGCTGACGGCCCCCGCCTCCAGGCGGGCCATCATGATTTCCATTTTACGGTTGAGATCAGGAGACAGCAGTTCATAGGTTAGATGAGACTGGGGAAACTTTAAGACTTTACGCTTGTCCCGCCGGACTACGGGGCTGTGATCCTCATGATTTAGAAGGAAGTAAAAGATAGGCACTTCCAGGGCCTCCGCTATTTTGCGGAGGGAAGTTATCGAAGGGTCGGCCAGGTCCC
Organism: Thermanaeromonas sp. C210; assembly: GCF_013167955.1. Lineage (NCBI taxonomy): Bacteria > Bacillati > Bacillota > Clostridia > Neomoorellales > Neomoorellaceae > Thermanaeromonas > Thermanaeromonas sp. C210. Next base: position 601,026 of record NZ_BLWF01000001.1, on the reverse strand, counting down.
GCTCTACCTGACTTAAGAAACTAGAGGTAAGTCCGGTCTTTTCTGCCACGTCCTTTAAGCTCATGCCCCTGTCCCGGCGGATTTGACGGATTTTTTTCCCTAGCATGTCTTACCTCCTAAAGGCTCCAAGAACACGTCCATAATCCCTCCGCATACCATACCCTCGTCTTCGGCAACCTCGGCCGTGAGATCCACGCGGACCACTCCCGCCTTTCCGTCTTGCAATACCTCCAGCGCCCGCTGCCGCACTTCAGCCTCGGCACAGCCGCCGCCGATGGTACCGAACATCCTGCCATCGGGCAGGACGACGAGGCCGGAACCTGCTTCCCGGGGAGTGGAACCTTTGGTCCGTACTATGGTAGCCAGGACGAAAGTTTCTCCCTGTTCCAATAAATTAACTATGGTATTCACCAGTTCTTTATCCATTGGGGCCCCCACCTGCTAGATCACTACTTACATCCTAATACAACCTAATACAACATGTTTGGTCATTTTCCTTCTATTCTAGTGAAATTTCCGCAATCAAGTTCTATCTACCTTCACGATATACCCTGATAATTTCCGCCAAGATGCTTACCCCAATTTCTCCCGGCGTTTCCGCCCCGATGTCCACTCCGATGGGAGCGTGCACCCGGTCCAGGGCTTCCTGGGGTATTCCGTCGGCCAAGAGCCGTGCCCTGACGCCCTGGACCTTGCGCCGGCTGCCGATCATGCCGATATAAGCGGCTGGAGAGCCAATCACCTGCCGCAAACATTCGTAATCATGGCGATGTCCCCGGGTCACAATAACGACATAGGTGGCCGGATCAATCTGGATGTTTTGGAGGGCGTCTGCGAAGTCCCGGCATATGATTTCATCAGCGTGGGGAAAGAGCTGCGGGTTGGCGAAGGCCGGCCGGTCGTCCACTACCGTTACCCGGTAGCCCACTTCCTTGGCCAGGGCGGCGACTTTTTGCCCTACATGGCCCCCACCTAAAATTAGAATCTTGGGCTCCGGCAATACCGGCTCCAGGAACACCTCCACTT